>NZ_LQXP01000034.1:0-42350 GCF_003268405.1 Acinetobacter sp. CFCC 11171
GAAAATAAATTATTAATTTAAAAGTAACAAAATAATATTGATGCGTATGGCTATGTCTAATGAATTCTCAAAATGCTTAAACTGTTGAAAAAGAAACATCTTGGTGCATCGTTTAAACAGAAGTATGCAATCAAATCCAAATTAGAAGACTGAGATTATTTGAGAGCTTAGGTGCTTTTTGGAGGGAATCGTCTAAGCGATTGGATTTTAAAAGTATATTTGTATATATTGAGCTTATAATTCTAATGATCTAGGCTTCTAGAATTGAAACCAAGCGGAATCTAATGAACCTGATACACAGTAAGATTCGGCTTGATTTCTTAAGGTTTTGATCTTTTTTATCCTTTCTTTGTATGGAATGCATATGTCAGACGCACTTAAAAACAGCAATATCACCCGTATGCAATTATATAAGCAGTCACAGGGTACGGTTGGTGCGCTGATTATTGGGCATGATCAAACACTGGAAAAGACGATCGAGTTACTTGGCCTGGCGCAGCAACATCAAGTATCTAAAATTTATGTGGCGGGTACGACGGAAGAAATTCAGCAATTCCTCACCTCAAAAGTCACGGCATTTCAATTTTACTTTGCTGCAGACTATGACAGCGCGCTCGATTTAATTTTCGAAAATCAATAATCCTCTAAGTCTTAAGCAGGAAAGTTTGAGCGCAATAATTTGAACGTACAGATGGATTAAGCACCTGTACTTTCTCTTTCTAGTATATAGGCGCTTTATTTATTTTAGGTAGATAAAAAAATTTGCACATTGTTATAGCTGTACTCAACTCAGGCATTTATTTTGCTTAAACATGGCGAAAATATGTGCCAACCTTTAAATTATTCTATAAAGATGATTGAAAACAACATGCGCTGAGCCCATATATAAATCATTGTAAATGCGAAGACAGCTTATGCATCTTGTCGTATGATCAAGTCATTCACAATGTGTTCAAAAAGCTGATGAAGCAATAACTAAGGAATAGGACGAGATATGAATATTGCGGCAAATCCAGTGGTCGAAGCAGACCAAACTGTTTATTTAAAAGATTATCAAAAACCATCATTTGTCGTAGATAGTATCGATCTAGATATTCAAGTCTTTGATGAGCATACCAATGTAAATGCAAAATTAGTGATGCAGCGTCAAACGGCTGGGGATTTGGTGTTATTGGGTCGTGATTTGGAACTCAAATCAATTCGCTTAAATGGTCAAGTTTTGCCAGCAGATGCCTATGTTGTAGATGCAGAACAACTAGTGATTTCAAATGCACCTGACCAAGCTGTCATTGAAACCGAAGTCGTGATTCATCCTGAAAGCAATACTCAACTCGAAGGTTTATACCAAGCGGCAGGCGATTTATTCGTTACCCAAAACGAGCCTGAAGGCTTCCGTAAAATTACCTATTATCCTGACCGTCCTGATGTGCTATCGGTATTTACCACACGTGTTGAAGCGGATAAAAAATTCCCTGTATTACTTGCCAATGGTAATTTGATTGAAGCGGGTGAAACCGGTGAAGGTCGTCATTATACCGTTTGGCAAGATCCAACCAAAAAACCATCGTATCTTTTTGCTTGTGTGATTGGTGATTTGGCAGTGCTTAAAGACACTTATGTGACGTCTGAAGGTCGTAATGTGGCTTTAGAAATCTATGCAGAAGAAAAAGACATTCCAAAATGTCATATTGCCATGGAAGCTTTAAAACATTCGATGCGTTGGGACGAAGAACATTATGGTCGTCCTTATGACTTAGACAATTATTTGATCGTGGCAACCAGTGCATTTAACATGGGTGCAATGGAAAACAAAGGTTTGAATATTTTCAACACCTCTTGTGTGCTTGCTGATGAAGAATACACCACTGATGCAGCGATCATGCGCGTTCAGTCTGTGATTGCACATGAATACTTCCATAACTGGACAGGTAACCGTATTACCTGTCGTGATTGGTTCCAACTATGCTTAAAAGAAGGTTTGACGGTATTCCGTGATCAGTCGTTCTCAGAAGATTTACAATCTGCTGCGGTACAACGAATCGATGATGTTGCTGTGTTAAAAGCACATCAGTTCCCAGAAGATTCAGGCCCGCTTTCACATCCACCGCGTCCAGATCATTTTGTTGAAATTAATAACTTCTATACCGCAACAGTGTACGAAAAAGGTGCGGAAATTAACCGCATGATGGCAACACTTTTGGGCAAAGAAAAATTCCGCGCAGGTACAGACGAATATTTCAAACGCCATGATGGTCAAGCCGTGACTGTTGAAGATTGGGTAGCAGCACTAACAGCGGGATCAGGTGTAGATTTATCGAGTTTCTTGATTTGGTATAACCAACCGGGTACACCAAAACTTGAAGCAAAAGGTGAGTACGATGCTGCAAATCAAACCTATACTTTAAGCTTGAAACAAAGCTTAAAAGCGCATCCGAAATATCCAAATTTAAAAGCTGTGCCTATTCCTGTGGCTTTGGCATTGTTTGATGCGACGAGTGGTGAACAGTTAGTTCTCAGCTCAGATGCATTGGTTGAAAATGGCATCAAAGATGGCGTGTATTTATTTGATACCGATACTGCAACGATTACATTTAGCGGTGTAAAAACCCAGCCTGTTGTGTCTTTACTGCGTAACTTCTCTGCACCCGTTAATCTTGAATTTAACTATTCAGATGAAGAGCTTGCATTCCTGATGCAGTACGAGCCGAATGGTTTTAACCAATGGCAAGCCAGCCAAACCTTGTTAGAACGTATTTTGTTAAATGGCCATGATGCCGACATCTATGTTCAAGCTATTCAAAATACATTACCAGCATTGGTTGAGCGTGATCCACTACTTGCTTCACGTTTATTCGATGTACCGACAGAGGGTTATTTAGGTAGCCGTATTGATGCCGACTACAGTCCTGCCCAAGTGCAAGAACAGCGTGAAGCACTTTTAAGTCGTGTGGCACGTGAGTTAGGTGCTTTCTTTAAAGAGACTTATGCAACTTTAGACCCAGATGCGCAGAAAGAATTTTCACAAGCTATGGGTGTTCGTGCATTGAAAAACATTATGTTGAGCATGATGGCACGTCAAGGCGATGCATCCGTATTTGAATTGGCCTATGAACAATTCAGCTCAACAGGCAATATGTCTGAACGTCTTGGTGCTTTAAAAGTATTGGTTTGGAATGATGCACCACAAGCACAGCAAGCTTTAGAAACCTTCTATACACGCTTTAAAAATGAAGCATTGTCGATGGACCAATGGTTTATGTTGCAAGCGGCACATCCGAAAGCAACTGCGGAAACCATTAAGGCACTGACTGCTCATCCTGACTATGACTTGAAAGTACCGAACCGTATTCGTGCGGTTACTGGTGGCTTAAATAGCAATCCTGTCAATACTTGGAGCTTTGGTGTGCAGCATATTGTTGAATTAGCAAAATTCCTCGATGAGAAAAATCCAATTGTCGGTTCACGTTTACTGCAAATTTTGTCCCGTTGGTACACGTTGGCAGAGCCGCAGCGTAGTGAAGTTAAAGCCGAACTTGAAGCGCTTAAACCTGTCGTGAAATCGAAGAATGTATCAGAAACCTTAAATAGCATGTTAAGTGTTTAATCATTCAACCTCTCTGTACGATTGATTTGAGTTAAATCAGTCGTACTGAAATGAGCCTGTTGCCATGGCTATGGCAGCAGGCTTTTTTATATCCAGTCTTTTTATCTAATCTTTAGTTAGAATTGAAAATCAATCATGTTTATATGACTGAAACTCAAAAATTTTCTCTGAGAATTTATTAAAATTACATAATAATTGCAACATAAATCACATAATAGCGTTACAATAAAATAGGTCTAACACATGAATGACTGTATGCGGTAATGCATCCAAGTTTATGAATGTTTAGATTTTTTATCTATTTTATTATGTGGGATTTTTGAGGCGGGTCATGTTAGTTAAGGTTGATGAAGGTTTTTATTTAAACTCACATCATATTATTGCAATTCGAATTAATAGAGATTTGCTTGATACCTTTGTTGTTTCGGTAGAATACACACCCAACAGTGTGCAAAACACAGGTGTATTTGAAAAGAAATTCAATGCGCGCCGAGATGCAGAACAATACCTACAGACACTGAATCAAATTATTGGTAAATCGTAAAAGCTCAAATGCATATCGTGGATATTGTCTAGATTGAAAGCGATATGATATGAATTACACTCAGATTGACGTCTAGCAAAAGGGATGAAGCGCATCCCTTTTTGTCTTATCTGAGCGAAACTGATGTAAAGAATTGAAAATAAATCATTCTATCAATACGACTCGATTTGCACGTCCAATATTTTCCTGACATGCTGTAGCCATCCAAAATGAGTTAGAACTATATGCGAATCAGTATTGTGGGTGCAGGTCGTGTTGCACATCATTTGCTCAATGTGCTTCATCCACAACATCACATTGTGCAAGTTTATGCGCGAAATCTTGATAATGCAGAAAAACTTGCAGCAAGAGTAGGTGCAGAAGCTATTCATACCCCAAGTGAGTTGAATGCTGAGATTGATCTTTTGATCATTGCGGTGAGCGACCAATCGATTGCAACCGTTATTCAGCAAGTGAAAGCTTATTTGCCACAAGTTTTGATTGTGCATACGTCAGGTAGCACCAATATCACGGTACTGACCCAACAGCATTCGCGAGCAGGGGTGTTTTATCCTTTACAAACCTTTAGTTTAGATCGAGATGTGGACTGGATGTCGACACCGATCTTTGTAGAAGCGGCCGACTCTGCAGATTTGACGACACTTACAGATTTAGCAAACAGCATTAGCCAAAGGGTTTATCAATATGATTCGGCACAGCGCTTGAGTTTGCATCTCGCTGCGGTGTTTGCCTGTAATTTTAGTAATTATTGTTATGACATGGCAAAGCAGATTGTCGATGCAAAACACGTCGATTTTAGCTTACTTTATCCTTTGATTTCAGAGACAGCCAATAAAGCTACTCAGGCTGAACCACGTAACATGCAAACAGGTCCTGCCATGCGTGGGGATCAAAATATCATGCAAATGCACGCCCATATGCTTGAGCAAGCTGATCAAGTCGATCTGAAAGCGGTCTATGAAATGTTGAGTCAGCAGATTTTTGAGCATCATCAGAAATAAACAATCCATAAAGAACAATGAATATTTATTAGCTTAGACATACATGTCAAACAGGATGTTACATGGCAAAAGATTTTAATAGCCCACAAGTGGTCGAAAGTTATGATGCACATATACGAAAATTAATTCCCGGCTATGAACTTGTCCATCAACAAATTCAGGCGGTGTTGAATTGCCATGTCGCTGAAGATGCCCATGTACTGATCATTGGATGTGGGACGGGCTATGAATTGGGTTATCTCATAGCCTTGAATCCAACATGGTCATTTACCGTTACAGAATTGTCTGAAAACATGCTGAATCAAACACGGCAACGCGTTGAAGCCGCTGGACAGTTGCATCGCGTTAATTTTGTTTTGGGCAGTCATACTGCTTTTGAGCAGTTGAGTTGTTTCGATGCGGTGCTGAGTATCTTGGTGACGCATTTCATTGCGTTGCCAGAGAAAACGAATTTTTTAGCAAAAGCATTTGAACTGCTTAAACCGCAGGGCATTTTTTTAAGTTTTGATTTGATGCAAACTCATTCGAATTTTGAGCAGCGTGTCCTGCCTGAATTTTGCCAAATGCAAGGTTTATCTGCTGCGCAAGCGACAAAAATGATGCAGCGTTTAGAAGATGATTTTGAACTGATTAGCCAGCAGCACTATCAAAGCTTACTGACGGAAATAGGCTTTGATCAAATTTATTGTTTCAGTCAAATCTTTAGCTATGCGGCTTACTGTGCTTTTAAATGTCGATAAATTAAAAAAATAATAGAGTCCAAGATTGGGCGTATCAAGTTCATTGATCATTTTCACCGATATTTTTGCTACCTTGCATGAGTGAAACTTGCATCATAATTTTGATCATTAGTTTCATCCTTCTTGCACAGTAGCACGCTTACAATTTTAAAAAAGAAACTTTTCAGTCAGCGTTAAATCCCTTATTGTGCATTTATAAAAAGAATCAATTGGATGAAAATAATGTCAAAAATGGAATTTGATTACATTGTGATTGGTGGCGGAAGTGCGGGATGCGTACTGGCTGCACGCCTCAGTGAAGATCCAAATATATCTGTGTGCTTGCTAGAAGCAGGTGGACAAGGTGATCAGTGGACGGTCAATATTCCAGCTGCATGCGTGGTGAGCTTGCCGACCAAAATCAATAATTGGGCTTTTGAAACTGTGCCACAAGCTGGCTTGAATGGTCGTAAAGGCTATCAACCACGTGGAAAATGCCTTGGTGGTTCATCGAGTATTAATGCCATGATTTATATTCGTGGACATAAAAATGACTATGATCAATGGGCGGCACAGGGAAATACTGGCTGGTCATACGACGAGGTCTTGCCCTATTTTATTCGCTCGGAAAATAACAACCGAATACACAATGAATTTCACGGTAATGACGGCCCTCTTTCCGTCACAGATGTACAAAGCGATAATATTTTCCATCAACGCTATACCGAAGCGGCTCGTGCACAAGGTCATAAAGTCCTTGATGATTTTAATGGTGCAGAACAAGAAGGCTTAGGGGTTTATCAAGTTACGCATATCAATGGAGAGCGTTGTAGTGTGGCGCGTGCTTATTTGTTTCCGCATTTAAACCGACCAAATTTAACTGTATTGACCAAAGCCACAACACATAAAATCATTATAGAAGATAAAGTGGCCAAAGGTGTTGAAGTACAACATGCAGGGCAAATGAAACACCTAAAAGCCAGACGGGAGGTTTTACTCAGTGCCGGAGCGATGCAGTCACCGCAGATTTTAATGTTGTCTGGAGTAGGCGACCAGAGCGAACTCCAAGCGCATGGCATTGAAGTGAAACACCATTTACCGGGTGTAGGAAAGAACTTCCACGACCATCCCGATTTCATTTTTGGTTATCAAGTCAAAGAATACCAAGGCACATTTGGCATGTCTTTACCCGGCTCAATTGATATGTTCAAGCAGTTCAGTCGCTATCGTAAGGAACGAAGGGGTATGATTGCTTCAAATTTTGCAGAATGTGGCGGTTTTCTAAAGTCTTCACCCGATTTAGCGATACCAAATTTGCAATTACACTTTGTCGTGGCGTTAGTAGATGACCATGCACGGAAATTTCATACAAGCCATGGTTTATCGTGTCATGTGTGTCTGCTCAATCCAAGAAGTCGCGGCACGATCAAACTAAGTGGTTCCAGTGTCAATGATCCATTATTGATTGATCCAAACTTTTTAGGGGATGAGCAGGATTTAGAAGATTTGGTACAAGGCTTTAAGTTGACGCAGCAGTTAATGATGTCGCCGTCTTTATCGAGTCATTATCAGCAAGATTTATTTACCTCACTGGTCAAAACGGATGATGATATACGTGCAATCTTACGTCAGCGTGTGGATACGGTTTATCACCCTGTCGGTAGTTGTAAGATGGGCGTAGATGAGATGTCTGTGGTTGACCCTGAATTGAAAGTCTACGGCATTCAAAGCCTTCGTTTCGTCGATGCATCTATCATGCCTTCTGTGGTAAATGGCAATACCAATGCACCGACAGTGATGATTGCTGAAAAAGCCGTGGATATGATTCGACAAAGTCAGCTCCAATCACAAGTAGCTTAGATGTAAGCCGTTTTTATATGATTTGATACAACACAGAAAAATCTTAGGTCAAAAACAGCAATAAAAAACACCGCTAACGGTGTTTTTTATTTCATTCAAAAATTAATTTACTTTTTTGAAGATGAAGTCATTAATTTTATGGCCTGCTTCAATTCCGCGACGTTCAAACTTAGTTTGCGGACGCCAGTCTGGACGAGGGTAGCTATTGCCTTTACCTGCAAGGTTTTCAAGACGTGGACGTTCTTCAAGTACTTCGATCATCCATTCAGCATACGGTTCCCAGTCAGTCGCTGAGTGGAATGTACCGCCGATTTCTAATTTTTCTTCAACCAATGGCATACGGTCATGAGATACAAAACGACGTTTGAAATGACGTTTCTTCTGCCATGGATCTGGGAAGTATAATTGCACAGTGTTAATACTGTTATCTGGCATTTCACGTAGCACTTGGATGGCATCAGCATCTAATACTCGAAGGTTAGTTAACCCTGCAAAACCTGCTTCATAAACACATTGAGCGATACCCGGAACATGTACTTCAATACCGACAAAGTTACGTTCAGGGTTTGCTTTTGCCATTAGTACCAAAGAACGCCCCATACCAAAACCGATCTCAACAGTTAATGGGCGTTCAGGGTGTTCAAAATGCTGACGCAAATCCCCAACAGGATATTCCAAAATTAGATGACCATATTGTTCCAGCGCAGTACGTTGCGAAGTATTAAGTGGCGCAGAGCGGCGCATAAACGTCACGATTTCACGGTGTTCGTTCAGGTTATCCAGATCTACTGCGTGCTGGTCTAATTGATCGTTCGACATAACTTTGGCAAATGTAAAAAATTCGAATGCCGTATTTTAAGTCCTGAGATACACAAGTCAAATTTTTACCGTGAATAAATCCGCTTTTTGCTCAATCTTACCGATTGGAGCCGTGCTGAGCATTTGCCATGTACAGTCAAATGCTCAGCTCAAAAGTCATGAATTAACATTAATCTAGGCTGTTTTTTCATCAAGATCTTCACTGTCAGCACCATCAAGCTTAAACGGTAAAATGGCCTCAAGAACGGTACAACCCGGCTGTGACTGTATTTTAAATTCACCACCGATACGATGGATTCGTGTTTGCATACTATGTAGACCAACATGTAGACCTTGTTCAACATCATTAGGGTCGAAGCCGATACCATTATCTTCAATACGTAATATCAGTTGAGTCTCTGTTTCGAACAAACTGACTTGAACTTTGCTAGCCCGACTATGCTTTAAAATGTTGGTCAGGGTTTCTTCTGCGACACGAGTCAAATTGAGACATTGTGTCGCAGAAGGTGAGTGAATCCATTCGGCAGCAATTTTCCAGCTCGAGCTCATGTCTAATTCTTCAAAGAGCTGTACAAAGCGATGGCGAATCGGTGCCGCCCATTCGATCGGGGTGTCTGGAACTTTCGTTCCTATACTCGAACCTGAATCGATGACTTGTCTTAAATCATTTCGGAACAGTTTAAGCATCGACATGATTTGTGGTTTTTCAATTTTGTCATTTTGTTCTAACAGTAAAATTGAACGGACAATTGATCCGCCTAAACCATCATGTAAGTCATGAGATAAATGAATTCGTTCTTGAAGTCGTGCATTTTCAAGCGCGAGTTGATGTTGTTGACCAAGTGAGGTAGCGAGTTTCAGTTCAGCTCGTTGTACATTTTCAGTTAAGGTCTTATTAAAACGCTCAATTTGACGGGTGTGTCGAGCTAAACGCAAAGCCAGTACGCCGCCCAAAACGAGGGTGGTTAGTGGGCCAGTATATGGTGAGAGCGCATGGCCTTCCATGGTCATCATAAAGTGCGCATCATGTACCGCAATTGGTAAATAAATCAGATACAGCGTTGCAAGCAAATAGGTTTCAGCCATTTTGGCTTTATAGGCTAAATATGGGTAGCTAATACATTTGGCCATAAAGACCAAAACAAAGAAGCTAAAACAAATTTGGATGACGGTCTTTAAATAAGCCTCTGGCGCAAAGCCTATACAGAGAGCGGCGATGGTGGCAAGACTTAATAATAGTTTCTGAATTTTTGGAAATGGGTGGTTTGCAAAATACCATGCACCAATACAGCCAAAAACCGTATAAAAGCAGAAAATTATATTTTGTAGGCGGTCGACCTGTATGGTGGTTAGAAATGCAATTGGCCCATTAAAAATAATACACAGGCTATAAAACACCCAACACATACCAGTGATGGTTAACCATAAGTAAGCTCTTTCATTACGATTGGCGAGCCATGCTAAAAAAAAGAACACAGCTACGACGAAATTAATCATCGTATTGAGTTCGACTAATTGTCGTTGTTCGAGTAACCAAATTTTAAAGGTATCATAGACTTGCTGGTATTCCCCAATTTGAACTGAGCTGAGTCCTGATTTTTGGGTCACCGAACCATACACTTGTACCCAAATGGTATTTACACCTTGCTTTAAACTCGAGCTAGGCAAGTTCAATAGTCTAGGTTGATGTTGGCTTCGTGAAAAATGTTCTGTTGAAATATAATCTTGCCAAAGTAGGGCATCGTTGATATAAACCCGTCCACTTTGGGTGATGCCTTGTATAGCGATAGCAATGGGTTGATTTAACTGATGGAGGTCACAGTTCAACTTAAATTGGATTTTGTACCAAGCGATACCATGATAGTCCGGCCAACGTTTATTCCATGTGTCTGGAAGCTTTTGCAGATTTTGCCAACCTGTACGTGGGCGCTCTTGCTCGACAGCGCTTTTAGCTGTGGCAATATGGGTAATTTCAACAGGACAATGACTGCTTGAGATCTGAGGGGTGGAATTGGCAAAAGTGGGTATAGCAATACAACATAGCAGGCAAAATAGAATCGCTAAGACCAGCAGCCGATTTGCTTGAATGCAGTGTCGTGACCAAAACCATACCATCAAAATCCCCCCAATTTTGTGTATCCACAATTTAAAAAAATAAATAGAAAGTCACATAAAATCTTTATTTTATTTTTGATAGTTATAATTTTATGAGATGAATTATACAGTTAAATCGAATGAATGGTGAATTTTTCTCTTTTTTATAGCCTTAGTATTTTATGTAATGTCATTACAAATGAGACTTTGATTATTGAAACCCTTTGCTATATACATCCTGAATAGGGTTTCAATAGGTCACACTTTATTGAAAATTGATTGGATTCAAAGTGAATATTTCAAAAATCCATTAGTCACTGACACGGTCGAGTAAAGTGCTACTTGCTTCATTTAAGCCAAAAACCTCTACTTGAATCTGTCTTGATTCAAATTTTTGCACGACATTCTTCAAAATATTAACGGAAGTAATATCCCAAATATGTGCATGACTCAGATCAATTCGAACATGACTAACCCTCTCCTGAAAATCAAAAAATTGATAAAAACTCTCAGAGCTACTAAAGAAAATTTGCCCATAGACCGTGTAACTACGGACTTTGTCTTTAAGTTCTGATGTGACTTTTACCGAACTTTCTAGTTGATTGATAATAAACAACGCAGAGAGGAGCACACCAACCAATACGCCAAGCGCCAAGTTATGTGTTACAAGCACCACGATCACCACAGCAATCATCACGACATTAAAAGACATTGGATGCTTTGAAAATTGCTTGACGGAATTCCACTGGAAAGTAGTGAATGACACCATGACCATAATCGCGACTAAGGCCGCCATTGGGACATAAGCCAACCATTCTTTTAAGAACACCACCAAACACAACAAAAATACACCTGCAACCAAAGTGGAAAGGCGAGTTCGCGCGCCAGAACTAACATTAATAATCGACTGCCCAATCATGGCACATCCAGCCATGCCGCCCATAAAGCCACTGACTATATTGGCAATCCCTTGACCACGACATTCCTGATGACGATCACCTTCAGTTCCAGTGACTTCATTGATCACTGTCGTGGTCATCATGGTTTCTAATAGGCCAACTGTTGCAAGGGTGATGGAATAAGGGAAAATAATCGTGAAGGTTTCAAGATTGAAAGGAATTTCAGGAATCAAGAAAATAGGTAGAGTCTCTGGAAACTTACCCAAATCACTTACAGTACGCAGGTCTGCACCTAAAAATAATGCCAAGCCACTGAGGACAATAATGCAAATCAGCGGTGATGGAATGGCTTTGCCAATTTTAGGTAGATATGGAAACAGATAAATAATTGCAAGTCCTAAAAGCATAAAGACATAGCCAAAACTATCCATTTTTGACATTTCAGGTAGCTGTGCGACAAAAATCAAAATCGCGAGTGCATTTAAAAAACCATACACCACTGACTGCGAGACGAAGCGCATAAGTTTTGCGACTTTAAAATAGCCAGCAATGATCTGAATCACACCAGTCAAAACCGTGGCAGCCAAAAGGTATTGCAAACCATGATCTTTGACCAACGTGATCATAAGTAAGGCCATCGCACCCGTAGCAGCTGAAATCATTGCTGTACGACCACCAAAAAAGGCAATGGTGACGGCAATACAAAACGAAGCGTACAAACCAACCTGAGGGTCAACCCCAGCAATAGCTGAAAAGGCGATGGATTCTGGAATCAACGCAAGTCCAACCACCAAGCCAGCGAGTACATCAGTACGAATATTGGAAAACCATTGTTCTTTTTTAAGTTGTAACACGGTAACTTTTCATCAAATCTTAAACGCGGCTATGTTAAAACAACTGAGTATAAAAATGCATAACACTGTGACTTGAAATCTTCTTAAATATGGATAATAGTCAATGAGTATATGTGTTTCAGCATTTACGCTTTTTTGCAATTTACAGGTTTGATCACTTGAAAGTTTGACAGAAGAGATTTAAAACATTGAATAGTACATAACAAGGATCAGATATGAAGCTTTATTATTCTCCAGGTGCATGTTCATTAGCATCACATATAATTTTAAATGAAATTAATGTCGATTTTGATTTGGTCCGTGTTGACCTAAAAAACCATAAAACAGAAAAAGGGGTAGATTATTACGAGATCAACCCAAAAGGTTATGTACCTGCATTAGAAATTAATCCAGGTTTGATCCTGACCGAGAATGTGGCCATTTTACCGTTCCTTGCACAGCATGATCCAAAACAAGACTTAATTCCGCCATCAGGTTTAGGTCGTGCCAAAGTTTTAGAATGGCTTGGCTATTTGAACTCAGAATTACATGATGCTTATGCCGTATTCTTTGGTGCACCACTAGATGCAGACGCTAAAGAAAAAGCTTATGCAGAAATTGATCGTTTATTGACATACATCGATAAAGCGATTGGTGAATCGGATAACGACTATTTGGTCGATGATAACTTTGGCCCAGCAGATGCTTATCTCTTTGTACTGACAAATTGGTCAAATGGCATCGGTCATGATTTAACGCCATATAAAAATATCATTGCATTACGCAACAAAGTTGCAGAGCGCCAATCAGTTCAAATTGCGATGCGAGATGAAGGTTTAATTCCTTAAGTTGTGTATTCAAATTGAATTAAAAAAGACCGCCGAAATTGGCGGTTTTTTTATTGCTAGATTGGCATTGCTCAGGTTTAACTTAGTACTCGAACTGTGTATAGAAATCATCAAAGTTAATATTTTTAAGCGTCAGTTGTTGTGGTGCTTTGAAGGTTGACCATTTGGTTTGAGTTTTGGCATCTTCAAACATATTGCCGCCTACAATTTCCTTACGTTTTAAGGTCGAAAAATTATAGCTTTTCGATGTTTCTTCACCAGAAGCTCGGTGAAAGTTATTGTAGTCAAAACCAATCAGATCAAAGCGTTGATTTTGCCAACGGAAGGTATAACTATGTCGGGGCCATTCCCAGCCACCACAAGCCATAAAATAACTAAAATGAACGAGTAAATTGCCTTTACTGATTTGGATGTCTTCTGCTTCAGCAAGTGGATCAAGTAAGCATGAATTCGGTTGCTGAGCGACTGGGATACTGTTGTTTTCTACGATACGTTGATATCCCTTTGCGGTTTTAAAAAATACGATGAGTTGTCGTGGATGGTTATGAACGACTTTGCCATCGTCATCATAGGTCACCACATCGACTTTTTGTTTTTCCACGATCATCGCAATATCTGGCATTTGATCTTTGTTTAGGTCGCCAGTCGTAGCCATCAAAATGTCCCAACCTTGAGGCGCGAGTGATTTGGCTGTGCTGGGCACTTGGGCAGACAGCCAACTAGATGCGACACAAAGACTCAAAGTACAAAATATATGGGATATTTTCATTATTATCAGGTTTTCAAAATCAAAAAAAGGACTCAATAGAGTCCTCTTTTATACCGTGAATGAGTTCTTATTTAAAGAAGTAGCCGGTTTCAGGTGAACTGGCATTTGCCATGCGTTTACGTGGCATACGTCCTGCAAGGAATGCTTCACGACCGGCTTCAACTGCTTTTTTCATCGCTGAAGCCATCAGAACAGGGTTTTGTGCAGCTGCAATTGCTGTATTCATTAATACGCCATCACAGCCCAATTCCATCGCTATCGCTGCATCACTTGCTGTACCTACACCCGCATCGACCAAGACAGGCACTTTGGCATTGTCTTTAATGATCGAAATAGTATGTGGGTTGAGAATGCCTAAACCTGAGCCAATGAGACTACCTAAAGGCATAATCGCTACACAGCCCATGCTTTCCAGTTCTTGTGCCACAATCGGGTCATCTGAGGTATAAACCATGATTTCAAAGCCATCGTCAATCAATGTACGTGCAGCTTTTAAAGTCTCGGTAATATTTGGATATAAGGTTTTCTCATCGCCTAAAACCTCAAGTTTAACCAGATTGTGACCATCTAAGAGTTCACGCGCCAACATACAAGTACGGACCGCGCTGTTCGCATCGAAACAACCTGCTGTATTTGGCAAAATCGTATATTTTTCAGGTGGAACTACAGAAAGCAAGTTCGGCTGGTCTGGATGCTGACCAATATTCACACGGCGAATGGCAACGGTCACAATTTCAGCACCACTGGCTTGAATGGCCTGGTCAGTTTCCGTTAAGTCCTTGTACTTACCTGTACCAACTAAAAGTCGTGAATTAAATGTACGTGAACCAATGATTAGGGGTGTATCTTCCATGGGAGCTCCATTTTAGCCGCCACCTACGGCATGAATAATTTCAATATGATCTTGCTCTGCAATTGGGGTTTGTTCCAATTTACTTTTCGAGATGATCATTTCATTTTTTTCAACAGCGAAGCGTTTGCCTTCCAGTTGTAATTGTTGAACCAATTGCAAGAGGTTGACACATTCGGTTTGTGTAGCTTCGCCGTTTAAATAGATTTGCATTTGTGGATTCCGTTCTTGCTGCCTTACCTATTGAATAAGGCCAAAATCTGTGGTTAATTATTTTGCGTATTTAAATGCATTCCAGGCCAATATGAGCCATCCAGCAATCATCAACGCTCCACCAATTGGAGTAATGGCACCGAGACTGCGTGGTAAACCTAGAGCCATCACATATAAAGAACCACAGAAGAAGAAAATACCAATTTGTATAAGTAGGAAACTGGCTTTTATTGGAAGTTGGGGAATGACTTTGGATAAGATCGCGAGGGCAAGTAAGCCCAGTGCATGATAAAAGAAATAGTCCGTTGCAGTTTGCCACCAAGCCAATTGGGCTTCAGTCGCGCGAGCTTTTAATCCGTGTGCACCAAAGGCACCAAGCATTACAGCAAAAGCTAAGTTAAGTGCGGAAATGGCAATCCACATGTGCATTCACCTTAACAAAATTTGCGCATAACCATAGCATATTTAGCACGCAGGGTTAAAGCAAAAATGCCCAAAGTTTTTGTGTTGTAGCTTGTCATTCAATACTATTCAGACATAAAAAAGAGCATCGAAATGCTCTTTTTAAGAATGACTGGAAAAGCCTTCAACTTAGTTTGAGGACATTGCGACTTTAATTTTTTCCATCGCATTTTTTTCCAACTGACGAATACGTTCAGCAGATACATTATATTCCGCCGCCAATTCATGCAGCGTCGACTTTTCGTCATCTAACCAGCGACGTTGTAAGATGTTACGTGAACGGTCATCCAACTGATCCATGGCTTCATGTAAAGCTGAAGTGCTTTGTTCTTCGTAATCTTCATCTTCCGCTAAACGCGCAGGGTCGTAACGGTTATCTTCGAGATAAAGGGCAGGAGCGACATGGGTCGAACCTTCATCGTCATCATCACCTTGAGCTTCAAAGGCAGCATCATAAGCTGTTAAACGGCCTTCCATTTCCAAGACTTGTTCAGGTGTTACATTTAAGTCATTGGCAATCGACTGTGCTTCAGCCAAAGTTAATTTTTTAGAGGACTTTTTTAAGCTACGTAAATTAAAGAATAATTTACGCTGTGCTTTAGTGGTCGCAATTTTGACAATACGCCAGTTACGAATCACATATTCATGAATTTCTGCTTTAATCCAATGCACAGCAAAAGATACAAGACGTACGCCCATGTTTGGGTCAAAACGTTTTACCGCTTTCATTAAGCCCAAGTTACCTTCTTGAATCAGGTCACCTTGTGGCAAACCGTAGCCTGCATAGCTACGTGCGATATGCACAACAAAACGAAGATGCGACATCACCAGCATCTTAGCTGCGTCTAAATCTTGGTCATAATAATAACGTTCGGCCAGCTCTTTTTCTTGTTCGGCCGATAAAATTGGAATCTGATTAACAGTACTAATATAAGCACCAAGATTCACCCCAGGTGCCGATAATGACAGGGGCATCAATTGATTGCTGCTGTCACTCATGTTTTCTCCTTGAGAATTAAAATGGGTAAGCCCAATAACTAAGATTCATCTTAATCCAATATTTCCGTAAATTATGGAAAATTGGGTATAGAAATGTAAACTTTTATTCAATTATGAAGCAATTTAGTTTAACTGAATCTTTTTAAGATTCAATTAAGTAATGAAACTCAGAATCGGAAATTTTGCGCATTTCACAGTTTAACTGATGTATTTGACAGTATCGTGATACATCTTGTTGGCTGTGCGGATCGGATGACTTTAACAATAAAGATTGGTCTGGACTTTTCTTTAAAGCTTTTTTGAGCATCAATAGTGGCATCGGGCAGGGTTTACCCATTGCATCTACAGTTAAAAGCGAATTTTGGCTGTCATTCACGAAGCAGATCCAACATGTTTACATTTCAATGGAAATATTAGCAAATACAGTGCCAAATCCCAACCTAAAATAGGTAAAAATCCTTTGTGATTTATAACTCAAACGATGTGAAAAAATAAGAATATTCAAAAGGAAAATAGATCAAAAAAATCTATTAATTGCGGTAAACCCGTGTTAAGCTCGTTGCGTTGTTAAGATTTTTGTTGGCTGTGAAGCCTCTTAACTCTTGATATATTTGGATGTAACCGGGATTTTGTTGATAGTTTTACAGAATGATTACAAGCTTAGAAATAAAAATATTTTTTTTAACCTTGTTTGGTCTGCTGTTTGCAACACCGGGTGGTCCTTCTTTTTTAAATACGATAAGGATTAACTTATGACAGCTCGTGAACAAGGCGTTGTTAAATGGTTCAACGACACTAAAGGCTTTGGCTTTATTCAACGTAACGGCGGCGACGACGTATTCGTTCATTTCCGCGCAATTATGGGCGAAGGCCACCGTTCACTTCGTGACGGCCAACGCGTAGAATTCAGCGTTGTTAAAGGTCAAAAAGGCTTCCAAGCTGAAGAAGTACAACCTTTAGACTAATCGTCTGAATGTACTCGAAAACGCTCCAATGTAAATTGGGGCGTTTTTTGTTTATAATGCTTCAGCAATTTTGTGATTATTCAATTAGGGCACATCTATATGTCATCAGGTTTTGAAACCTTAAATTTACATCCGAACCTTAAAAAAGCCATTGATGCTTTGGGTTTTAAGGATATGACGCCTATTCAGCAAAAGGTTTTAAAATTTACATTGGCTGGACATGACGCTATTGGTCGTGCTCAAACTGGTACTGGGAAGACTGCGGCTTTCTTGGTCAGTGTGATCAATGACTTGTTGAATAATCCAATTAAAGAACAGCGTTATCGTGGTGAACCGCGTGCATTGATTCTTGCACCAACGCGCGAACTTGCTTTGCAAATTGAAAGTGATGCAAAAGATTTAGTGAAATACACTGATCTCAATGTCATGACTTTGCTCGGTGGGGTAGATTTTGATAAGCAAAAAAATCTATTAAATCGTAATTTTGTCGACATTATGGTTGCAACCCCAGGTCGCTTAATTGACTTTGTGGAACAAAAAGAAGTTTGGCTCGATCAAATTGAATTTTTAGTGATCGATGAAGCTGACCGTCTTTTAGATATGGGCTTTATTCCTTCAGTGAAACGTATCGTGCGCTTTTCACCACGTAAAGAACAACGACAAACTTTGATGTTCTCTGCAACATTTAGTTATGACGTTTTAAATTTGGCACAGCAATGGTTGTTTGAACCAGTAACTGTTGAAATTGAACCTGAGAAAAAAACCAATGCAGATGTAGAGCAACGTGTCTACATGGTGGCGAAGTCTGATAAATATAAATTGCTGGAAGACATCTTACGTGATGAACCAATTGAAAAAGTTATGATCTTTGCCAATCGTCGTGATCAAGTGCGTAAACTTTATGATCATCTCAAAAAAGACGGTTATAAAGTGGTGATGTTGTCAGGTGAAATCGCTCAAGATAAGCGTTTGAAAATGCTTGATCAGTTCAAAAATGGTCAACATAACATCATGATTGCAACAGACGTTGCGGGTCGTGGTATCCATGTGGATGGCGTGTCTCATGTCGTGAACTTCACACTTCCTGAACAGTCTGATGATTATGTACACCGTATTGGTCGTACAGGTCGTGCGGGTACTCGTGGTGTGAGTATTAGTTTCTTGTCTGAAGATGATGCTTTTTCACTGCCTGAAATTGAAAAAGCCATTGGTCAAAAATTACCTTTAACCCGTTTAGACGGCTATTGCTAATTTTGCTTCTAAAAAGCCTGCAGATTTGCAGGCTTTTTATTTCATTTCGACTATTTCATTTTGAATTAATGGCAAAACAAAATCACAGACTAGCGTTTTAGTTTGCACGGCAACTAAAGGTTAGTACGGTTTGGTAATCATCATCTTTGCTGATGCTACCGCTATTTCCAGTAATGGTGCCAAGTACGCCAGCCGCCGCCTGAATCATTTGACCTGTCTTTTCATCGACCACGCCTTTTAACACACCGTTGTATTCTTGCTTTTCATCCACGACGACAGGGGTCGCATTTTTACCACAGGTACTATTTGCAGCTGCAATTGCATTATTTTTTGCCGCTAAACTGGTTTTACCTACGGCAGTCACTTCATATTGATTATTTGGTTTTTGAATCGCTAAGGATTTTGTTGGTGTAGATGTACATGCAGCTAAAAGCACAGTTGCGCTTAGCGTGCTAACAATGGCAACAGTTTTGTTGAATTTTTTCATGCGGTGCCCCGAGTTAGAAACAATTTGATTTATTTGAACATAAAATTTCTTATAGAACAGGGAGCTGCTGTACAAGTTATGCGGTTTTTTTATAGTAAATCTGTGAATAAAGCTGACTTAACAAATAAGCACCGAGTCTGATGTAAACATTCTAGAGTAAGTTATTGAGAATATGCTAATCTTGAGCAAACGTTTTAAAGTACAGTGTATAGATGTCAATTCTAAAATCAGCAGTTGATACAGTTCATCAAAATATTCATCAGCGTCAGTCGATTGGTCATTTAATTGAACCTGCGCCGAATGCTGAGCAATTGGAAAATGCGTTTCAAGCCGCTTTAACGGCGCCAGATCATCATCGTCTTAAGCCTACGCGTTTCGTGATTATTCCTGAAACTGAACGTGAAGCATTTGGTGAGTTGCTTTCACATGCTTTAGCCGATACTGGACAAACAGAAGAAGCGCAGTTGGAACGTGTGAAACACCATCCATTTCGTGCGCCACTATTGGTTTTGGCTTTAACTCAATTACAAGATCATCCCAAAGTTCCGCATTTCGAACAAATTTTAAGTTCAGGCGCAGCAGTACAAAACTTTTTGCTCTCTTTACAAGCACAGGGCTTTTCAACCATGTGGCGTAGTGGGGCGGTGGTTGAATCTAAATTGTTTAAACAAGCCTTAGGCTTAACGGAAAACGATTTGATTTCAGGCATTATTTATATCGGTACAGCTGTGAAAGCAATTCCACCTCGTGCTGAAATACAGTCTGCTGACTTTGTAAGCCATTGGCATAAAGCAAACCAATAAAAGTGAAAAATAGATCGATTGATGAAGTTCGATCAGTAAAGAAATTAGGATAAAAGAACAATGTCAGAACTTGATTTTGCAAGTCTTGTTAGCCCTGTGTCAGTTGACCAAAAAACTGCACTACGTGTTACGGTGTTGGGTGGTGGGAGTTTTGGTACTGCGATGGCCAATACTGCAGTACGTAATGGCTGTGACACCATGATATGGATTCGTGATGAGGCGGTGGCTGCGGATATCAATGCAACACATATCAATAAACGTTACTTGCCAGATTTTCAATTAGAAGCCGGTTTGCTCGCTGTTTCAGATTTAGAAAAAGCAGTATGTAATCGTGACATTATTTTGGTGGCCATTCCGAGCCATTCTTTCCGTAGTGTTTTACAGCAGATCAAGCCTTTTATCACCTCACAAGCAGTGGTGTCTTTGACCAAAGGTATTGAAGCCAATACCTTTAGTTTTATGAGCGATATTATTCGTGAAGAACTTCCTGAAGTCCCTTATGGTGTGCTTTCAGGGCCAAACTTGGCGAAGGAAATTGTTGCAGGACAACCAGCAGGAACAGTGATCGCAAGCCAATCTGAGCTGGTTCGTTATGCAGTTCAACAAGCGCTACACAGTGCGTTGTTCCGTGTATTTGCAAGTGATGATGTGCATGGCGTGGAATTGGGTGGTGCACTGAAAAATATCTATGCAGTCGCGATGGGTCTAGCTGCAGCTTATGGTGTCGGTGAAAATACCAAGAGCATGATTTTGACACGTGCTTTGGCAGAAATGAGCCGATTTGCAGTGAAATTGGGTGCGAACCCATTAACATTCCTAGGTTTATCTGGTGTCGGTGATTTATTTGCAACTTGTAGTAGTCCGCTCAGCCGTAATTACCAAGTCGGCTTTGCACTCGGTAGTGGTAAAAGCTTAGAACAAGCGACCAAAGAACTGGGACAAACTGCGGAAGGGATTAATACCATTGTGCAAGTACGTGCACGCTCTGAAGAGCTCGGTGTATATATGCCAATTACCAGTGCATTGTACGAGGTGATTTTTGAAGGTGCTCCAGCACTGAATATTGCATTGTCATTGATGAAAAATGGCCATCGTAGTGATGTTGAATTTGTCTTGCCACATCAGCAAGTTTAAGTTTGCTGATTAATATGCAATACACATAGCTTTGTCATACTGGCTGTATATAATGTGCGGAATAGAATAAGGAAATTTTATGCAACTGACATTGGTTAGGCATGGCGAAGCTGCTCCGCCAGTAATGGGGAATGATGAAAAGCGTCCTTTAACAGCGCGCGGACAAACTCAAGCGGCAGAAACTGCAGCATATTTGAAAGATATAATTCAACCAGACGTTTTTGTGGTGAGTCCGCTACTGCGTGCGCAGCAAACACTTTCATCTTTGCAAAAACATTTTCCACATGTGCCTGTGGTTATTTGTAATGCCATCAAACCGGAAGATGATGCCAAAGTTGCAGTGGAATGGTTGTCACATTTACCGTATGAGTCTATTGTGGTGGTGTGCCATATGAACGTTGTGGCACATATGGCCAGTGTTTTGGTCTCAGAATATTTTAATCCCTATGCTTTGGCAGAAGCGCGCATTTATGAACAAGCGGTCATTGCTCCAGGGTTATCAACACAAATTAAAACGTTTATACCATCAACATAAAAACCAATTAAAACGGCAGAAAAATTAATGTTGTATTTATGGATGCCCGACACCAATGGGGTTTGGCAATGGTCAGAAGGGGATTTCTGGAAGCAGTCATCGACACTTGAACAATTGATTCAGGAAATTCAGCCACATGCGGGAAAGGACGCGGTTGTTTTCTTTCCAAGTCGTGATGTACAAATCATTCAGCAAAATTTTCCAAAAAACCAATATAAAAAACTTGGCCCAGACGGCGTAAAATATTTACTTGAGGAATATGTCATTTTGCCTTTGGATGCAATGAAAGTATTGCATCATTTTCAAAGTCCGGATGAATTAACGGTCATGGGGATTGCGCATAGTACAGTTGAAACGATGCAGCATGCTTTGACGCTAATTCCTGTAAAAGTCATTTCGTTATTACCTGACTTTTTGGTCTTGCCAAGCCCAGAAGCTGGGCAACATGTTTTGGCAAATGTCAGCGGTCATTTATTGGTCCGAAATAGTGAATATGTCGGTCAGTCTGTTGATGATTTGGCATTGTACTTAGATTATCAAATTGGTCAGCCGAACTATAAGATTTCAAATCTAAGTTCAGATCAGACGCATAGTCTTGAAGCCGCTGTAACGCATGATCACATTGAATCGTTTCATTATGAACTACCCAATATAAAAAAACCGAAACAACATCCACTCAATGTTTTGCCGAAAGCCAAAGCCAATAATGGTGTGAGTGGCTATTGGAAAGCATGTGCAGCAGTTTTGGTCGCGGCTGTAATTACACAGTTTAGCTATGATGCAGTTCGTTGGTATCAATACAAAAAAGTGGCCAATATCACTGCGGCACAAGCGATTGATCAGTTTAAATATTGGTTTGGGCAAAGCTATCCTGTGACTGAACAAACGCTGAAAAGCCAGTTCGAATCACAATTGCGTCAGAGTCAAACGGGCAATGCACTGGCTTTGTCTTTACTGAGCCGTGTCGGGCCAGTTTTAATGCAAAACCAAATTTCTGCAAATCGTGTCAGCTATGAAGCCTCGATGCTGAATATGGAGTTAAAAGCTAATTCGGCAGAAGTACTACAAACCCTAACCAATCAATTAAAACAACAAGGTTTTAAAGTCGAATTAGGGAATATTCAACCAAGTGCCAACGGCGCGATTGGATTGGTGAAAATACAATAATGATAAAAATGGAAAACCTACAGCAACGTATAGATGGGCAAATTGAGCGCATCACTGATTATTTAGACCAACTTTCTACTCGTGAACGAGTCATGGTGATCTTTACCACAATTTTTGTTGTAGGGGCAGCGATTGGTTCGGCACTGTTTTATATGAACAAAGCTGCAAATTTTCAACAAAAGCGCGTGAATGAACTCAAAGATACTGTTGTTTGGATGCAAAGTAATGCCGTCACGATGAAACCAGCAGGTGATACACAACTGAGCGCGTTGGAAAAAGTTCAGCGTGTATCGCAACAACAGGGTTTATCCGTGGCATCTCAACAAGTCGGTGAGCAAATACAGATTGCAGTGATGCATGAAAATTATGCAATTCTGGCCAATTTTTTGACTCAATTGGTTCAAATGGGCTTAAGTATTGAAAAGATGGAGTTAAGTTCTGAAGCGGGACAGGTCAAATTAACAGCGAGTGTACAATAATCGGTAAAAATAAAGATCTGCTAAGCATGGTGTTTTATTTGTGCTGTGCCTATAATATGCCGACTTAAAAAGCAGTAGACTTTTATAGATATGTTGTATTCTCTAGCCCGCCCTTTGTTGTTTACTTTAGCACCAGAGCGTGCACATGAGCTGACATTATCGCTGTTGAAATCTTCTCACAAGATGGGAATGATGCGTCAAAACGTGGCGTCTAAACCAGTAACATGTATGGGAATCGAATTTCCGAATCCTGTTGGTTTAGCAGCCGGTCTTGATAAAAACGGTGCTTATATCGATGCGCTGGCGAGCCAGGGCTTCGGCTTTATTGAAATTGGTACAATTACACCACTTCCACAATCAGGGAACCCTGAACCTCGTTTATTTCGTTTACCGAAAGCAAAAGCCATTATTAACCGTATGGGTTTTAACAACGATGGCGTGGATCAGCTGATCGAAAATGTCAAAGCTGCAAAATTTAAGGGTGTACTTGGGATCAATATCGGTAAAAATGCAGTCACACCTGTTGAAAAAGCAGTTGACGATTATCTGATTTGTCTAGAAAAAGTTTATAACTACGCTTCTTATATTACCGTTAATATTTCATCTCCTAACACAAAAAATCTTCGCAGCTTACAAAGCGGTGATGCTTTGACTGAACTGTTAGAGACGCTCAAGAAACGTCAACTCGAGTTGGCGGATGAAAATCAACATTATGTACCTTTAGTACTTAAAGTTGCACCAGATCTAGAACCTGAAGACATTAATTTTATTGCACAACAATTGTTAAAATTTAAAATTGATGGTCTGATTGTCACCAATACGACTTTGTCACGTGAAGGTGTTGAAGGCCTTCCATTTGGTGATGAAGCTGGTGGTCTATCCGGTGCGCCAGTCTTTGAAAAAAGTACGGCATGTTTGGCGGCTTTTGCTAAAGTATTAAATGGTCAAATTCCATTGATCGGTGTGGGTGGTATTTTGTCGGGCGCAGATGCTGTTGCGAAACAAAAAGCAGGAGCAAGCCTTGTACAAGTGTATAGTGGCCTCATATATACAGGTCCGACACTTGTAAAAGACTGCGTAGACGCATTGTAAATATCATGAATACCATTGATATCTTTATACTGATTATTTTGCTCATTGGAGGGCTTAACGGTTTGCGTCAAGGATTTGTAAAAGCCTTTGCGAACTTCATTGGATGGATTCTTGCACTTGTCATTGCGGCAAAGTATGCAACCGTCCTTGCACCTTCGATGACATCTTTAAGTACAGATCCAGTGGTACAGAAGATTGCCGCGTTCGCATTTATTGTATTGTTGATTGTAGTCATGACTTGGGTCGCTACATGGTTATTGAACAGTATTTTGAAAACATTAAAACTCGGTCCGTTAAATCGACTGGCAGGTGGTGTTTTTGGAAGCTTAAAAGGATTGTTGGTGGTGCTGATCACTATGCAGGGGCTAGGTCCTTGGGTAGAAAGTTCACCACATTGGAAACAATCTAAAATGGTTCAGTCATTATTGCCATATGCGCCTTGGGCAACCGAATTGTCCAAAGATGCTGCAAATCAAGCACTTCATCATATTCAGTCTGAAGATGCTCAGAAATCTTCAGACCTACCATCTGAGTCGCAGAACAAGCACGGACGTTCTGGATCGGGTGAGTCAACAAATAATCCTTTTTATTAACCCTAGCTTGTCTGCGAGGTTGCTATGTGTGGAGTAGTTGGTATAGCTGGTAAATCACCTGTTAACCAAATGTTGTTTGATGCGTTAACGATGTTACAACATCGTGGACAGGATGCAGCCGGGATCGTAACTTGTCAGGATGGTCGTTTATTCCTGCGTAAAGATACGGGTATGGTGCGTGATGTGTTCCACACACGTCATATGCGTGCATTACAGGGTAATTATGGTATTGGCCATGTTCGTTACCCAACTGCTGGTTCTTCAAGCAGTGCTGAAGCTCAGCCATTCTATGTAAACTCACCTTATGGCATCACGCTTGCACATAATGGTAACTTAACTAATGCTGCTGAAATTCATGATGACTTGTTCAAGACTGACTTACGTCATATGAACACCGATTCAGACTCAGAAGTATTATTAAACGTATTTGCTCACGAATTGCAAAAACGCGCAAAACTTACACCAAGCGCTGAAGATGTATTCCACGTGGTTTCACGTGTGCATGAACGTTGCAAAGGTGGTTATGCGGTTGTTGCTATGATCACCGGTCAGGGCCTTGTGGGTTTTCGTGATCCAAATGGTATTCGTCCATTGATCTACGGTTCGCGTGAGACTGAAAATGGTATGGAATATATCATTGCGTCTGAATCTGTCGCAATTACAGCGCTCGGCTTTAAGGTTGAACGTGATATTGCACCGGGTGAAGCAATTTATATTACTGCTGATGGTGTGATGTCGACTAAGCAGTGTGCAGTAGCCCCTGAATATCGTCCTTGTATCTTTGAATACGTATATTTTGCGCGTCCAGATGCGACTATTGATGGTATTTCAGTTTACAAAGCACGTTTGAAAATGGGCGAAAAACTTGCTCAGAAAATTCTACGTGAATGGGGCGATGAGCACGATATCGATGTCGTGATCCCAATTCCTGATACTTCACGTACTTCGGCGCTAGAGCTTGCAAATACTTTAGGTGTGAAATTCCGTGAAGGCTTCATGAAGAACCGTTATATCGGTCGTACCTTCATTATGCCGGGTCAGCAACTTCGTAAGAAATCTGTGCGTCAAAAGCTTAACCCTGTAGAGCTAGAGTTCCAAGGCAAAAACGTACTATTGGTTGATGACTCGATTGTTCGTGGTACAACTTGTAACGAAATCATTCAAATGGCGCGTGATGCGGGTGCGAAAAAAGTATTCTTTGCGTCTGCTGCACCGATGGTGAAATATCCAAACGTGTACGGGATTGATATGCCAGCCAAATCTGAACTGATTGCGTCAGAACGTAGCGTTGAAGAAATTCGTGAAATTATTGGTGCTGATCGCCTAATTTTCCAAGACTTGGAAGATCTAAAATCTGCAGTACGCACCAAGAAAGTCCCTGAGTTACAAGACTTTGATTGCTCGGTATTTGATGGTAAATATGTGGCAGGTGGTATTGATGCTGAATATTTGGCAGCATTAGAGCGTAAGCGTAATGACTCTGCAAAAAATGAAAAGCCAGCTTATATCGATGTTAACATTGATGCAGCTTCTGTGGATTTAACAGGTGTTCGCGAAGAATAATCTGCTGAAAACACACTGAAAAAGCGGGAATTTCCCGCTTTTTTCATTTATGATGAGCAAACAAAAGACAATGTAGCTTAAGGGTATTACATTGAGACGTGTGGGTTATGATTTTATAAAAAACAAAAATATGTTTTGGCCTGTCACCATGTGTATGGCGGCAGTGTTTTTGACCGTCGCAATTATTAATGTAATTGTCGGTTTAATTGTGGATTATTATGATTCCACTCAGTCTATCTATTGGCATGTCCTTAGCCCATTTTTAGTGGCGGCTGTGCTGCTGATTATGTTGGTTTCTGTTCTCTATGATTTTTACATCTTTCGTTTAGGTGGTTATTCACTTGCCAAACAGTTAGGTGCGCGACGTCTGAGTCTGATTGAAAGTATTCCTGAAGAAAGTGTTGCACTGCGTATGACTGAGCAGCTGGCAGATACCTTTCTAATCGATACTCCTGCACTTTATGTCCTACCCGATGAAGTGGGTGTGAATGCGCTCACCGCTGGTTTTAGCCCTCGAGATACATCGATCATTTTAACTTGGGGCGCCTTACAAACCCTAGATGAGATGGAAATGTATGGTTTGCTGAGCCATGAATTTAATAAAATCTTGTCGGGGGAAGCTGCGGAAAATACCCGTTTGAAAATCTTATATAGCGGGTTGACGACCTTTAGTCAGTGGGGCAGTAAAATTGCAAAACGTGGCTTCTATAAAAATGGACAAGCACGGGACAATAAGTTTGAAACCCTTTTTGTTGCGATTGGCGCGGTCATTTGGTTGATCGGAAGCTTAGGTGTATTGATTTCCCGATTTATTAAATATATCTCTTTGGGTTCTCGAACCTATCGTAATGATCAGAAAACCAAACGTCTGATTCAAAATGATGCCAATATTCAAACCTTATTAAGGATTTATGTGCATCATTCAGGTTCGCAAATTCATAGTGAATATGCGGAATCGATTTCTCATATGTGTTTTGCAAACTCACTCAGTCCGCAAAACTGGATGAATATTCACCCAAGTATTGAACAGCGTATTTTTGAATTAAATCCGGCGCTCATTCATGACCTGCAACTAGAAAATTTAAAAAAACTGCGAAACCAGCCGCTATTTTATTTATTCCGTTCACTAGAAGAAGCTAGTCCAGATGTTGCAACACCATGGAACTCGCCACAACCATTACCTTTACTGCGCTTGTCACCGATTAGTTTTGCGATACGAGATGCAATTAAACCGTTGAACCCCGAGATTCGTGAAAATTGGCAGCGGCCTGAATTGATTCAACGTGCCTTACAAACTGCAACCGGTTCGCGTGAGGTGATGGTTGCGATTTTAATGATTCGTCAGTATCGAGAATTTATTCCGACTGAAGCTGAAGTCAGTCGTGCGATTGTGGATGCATTATTAAATCTTGATGGTCGTGTGCATATCTCAATTTTTCATGAGGCATGTAAAAATATTGGCACTATGCCTGCGACGATTTCACGGCAGTTCTTAACCAAGCTGGCCAAAATTATTCAGGAAGATGGTGAAATTGGTTTGCTCGATGCATTACTACTTGAAACAGTGAAATATGAGTTAAATCTGTTGCCTGCACATACACCTACATCTTTAGAAGATGTAAAACCGAGTATTGTGCGGTTGATTGATGCCTTGTTGCATGTGCAACAAATTAACAGTGATAACCAACTCGAAGTGCGTGAAAAAATCCTCAATCGAATCTTAACGAAAGAAGAACTTGAGTTCTATCGCGATATATCTGATGAGCCAATTGATTTGGCTGAAATCCTAAATGATATTTCTGGGCTGCTGCTGCGTGAGCGTCTAAGCATTCTTGGGGTTGCTGAAATCTGTTTATGGAATGATCGAATTATCACGCAAGATGAGTTGGATGTTTTGCAGCTACTATATTGGCGTATTGGATTTGAATCAGCTGAGATAGTTGAACTAATGCAAAAGAAAAATAGTTTAATGATCGTATAATTATTTATAGCGGCTTGATTTATGAATAAATTGTTTAATTTTAAGTCAAAAGTAGTCTGAGCAAGTCTACATAATCATTAGAGAAATAGAGTGGTCTAATTGATTTATAAAAGTTCAGCAAAAACCAATGAATCCCGTTAGAATATCAAGCCTTGAATAGGTGAAAATGAAAGCATGATTGGGCATCAGCGAAGCATAATGGCGGCAATGGGAATTGATGTATGGATTCCTCAGGCAGCACCGTGTCAGCAATTTAGCTCAAATATTTGGCGAGATCAGGCGGCTCCTGAAATAGTCTCTGAAATTCTACTCAAAAATGCGCCTCAGCCAACGCCTGTTTCATCACAGACTGAGCTTAAAAAGAGCGTTGATGTTGTTGTAAATCAACCTGTAGAAGCACCTAAAGATAAACCAAAGGTTGTTGAGCCAGTTGAAGTTCGTCCGATTGTTCAAATTCCTTCGTTTAACTTAGAAGCCATCTGTTTAATGCACTGTGTCATTGTTATTGATGCCACAGAATTAACTGCAGAGCAGCAAGTTTTGTGGAGCAATATTCAGCGCGCAGTCAGTGCAGATTTTTTTGCCTTACAGTGGCCTTTTGGTTGGGTGAATTTGCAAGATGGTCGTGGTGCAGCATCTTATGTGCAGGGCTTTATCGATGCGATGAGCTTGGATAAAAATGTCATTTGCCTAGGCGATATTCCGCATTTAGAGCATGCGAAGGTGTATCCATTGGCATCTTTACAGCAAATGATTGAACAGCCTTTATTGAAAAAACGCCTATGGCAATTTATGCAAAATAAGGCAGGACAAAATACTTAAATTACGTAAATGGAAAATTTATGCAAAAAAAAGTAGTGGTTTTTAGTCAAATAGATCAAGAAATAATTCAACGTTTAGAACAGCAATTTAAAGTTTTTCAAATTAGCCCTAAATTGGGCGATGTGAATCAGCAAATTCTTGAGCATTCAAAAGATGCTGACGCCATGATTGGTGCGGGGCGTTTGTTGAATGCCTCAAATTTAGCGCATGCATCACAATTAAAAGTCATCTCAAGTGTAAGTGTCGGTTATGACAACTATGATTTAGCATTTTTAAATCAAAAAAATATCTGGTTGAGCCATACTCCGCATGTATTGACGGAAACTACAGCAGATTTAGCATTTACCTTATTGATGAGTGCAGCACGTAAAGTGCCTGTATTGGATCAATGGACCAAACAAGGGCAGTGGAAGCGTACAGTGGGCCCTGAGCAATTTGGCATGGATGTCTTTGCTAAAACTATTGGTATTATTGGCTTAGGGCATATTGGCGCAGCGATTGGGCGTCGTGCTCGCTACGGCTTTAATATGAATGTACTCTATCATAATCGCCGAGAAAAAATTGAATTGGCTGAATCTTTATCAGCGCAATATTGCGATTTGGATGATTTGTTGCAACGTGCTGACTTTGTGGTCGTTGCAGTGGATTTAAATGCAGAATCGAAAGCTTTAATTGGTGAACGTGAGTTGGCCTTGATGCAATCGCATGCGGTATTGGTCAATATTTCACGCGGTTCAGTGATTGATGAAGCCGCTTTAATCGATGCATTAAGTCGTGGTCAAATTTTTGCAGCAGGCTTAGATGTGTATGAGCAAGAGCCACTTCAAGAATCCCCATTATTTACATTAGCCAATATCGTGACATTACCCCATGTGGGTTCAGCAACAGCGGCAACCCGTAAACGTATGGCGGAATTGGCTTATCAAAATTTAGTGGATGTTTTGGTACATGAGCGCGCGCCACGCTATGTGGTCAATCCAAAATTTGAATAAACAATCACAACAGTTTTCTCCATAATTCACCAAAATTCAATGCTATATTCGATGAAGTACGAATATGAAATTTAGAGAATAGACTTTGAAAAAGATTTTACTGGCATGTGGTCTCGGGCTTTGTTCGACATTGGCGCAGACGCAGTCCGTAGATTTTAGTTCATCCCCACAATTTTCTGTGCCTGAAATTGGTAGTGGCGTCGGCTTGTTGGATCAACAAAAAGAACGTGCCATTGGTGAGAAGGTGTATCGTGAGGTGCATCGTCAACTCCCTGTGACTGAAAATCCGTGGATGGAAGATCGTCTTTTATCTGTCTTTACGCATATTTTGAGCCAAACCCAACTCAACCAACCGGTCGGATTGTTATTAATTAATGATCCACAAATTAATGCTTTTGCTGTACCGGGTGGTTTATTTGCATTAAATGCTGGATTAATTAATTCAGCTCGCAACATGGATGAAGTGGCAGGGGTGATGGCACATGAAATTGCACATGTCTCACAACGTCATTACAGTCGTTCACAAGAAGCTTTTAAAGGGCAAGGTTTATTGTCCCTAGCCGGTATCTTGGTCGGAGCCTTGGTGGCCTCACAGGCAGATGGTGATGTAGGTGCGGCTGTAATGATGGGTTCACAAGCCGCTTTAATGGATAAACAGCTAACCTATAGCCGCAATCAAGAACGTGAAGCAGACCGCATCGGGATGCAGTATATGTACCGTGCAGGATACAATCCTCAGAGCATGGCTGACTTCTTTGAAGTGATGCATCGCTCTACGAGTCGAGTGAGCTTTCTGCCTGATTTTTGGTTGACGCATCCATTAACCACGGAGCGTATGAGCGAAGCTCGCTTACGTGCCAATCAGTTGCCTAAAGTTAAAACCAGTTTGGTTGATCAAGATTTTGACATTCTGCGCTGGTATAGTCGAGTACTCTCAGGTCAGGCAACTGAATTGCAATTAAATGCGATGGTGGCGCAAAAGAATTATGCAGCTGAGTTGGCTTTGGTGAGCTTGCATATTAAGCAAGGTGACTTTACTGCTGCTCAAAAGTTATTAAATGAAGCAGCAAAACAAAATGCATCGCATGCACTTTTTACGATTTTACAGACTGATGTGCTGTTGGGACAAAACAAAACAGCCGATGCTGTGAACGCTGTGAAAAGTTCGGCAATCATCATGCCTGAAAATCGTGCATTAAATTATAAATATGCAGAGGCTTTGATTCGAAACAAAGAATATGCGCAAGCACAACTGATTCTACAGCGATTTTTACAAGCAAATCCACGTGACTTGAGTGGTTGGCGACTCATGTTGCAAATGTCTGATGCAGACAAAGACGCAAGCTTCCGTTCGGTCAATGTGCTGCGATATCGAGCTGAAGTAGAGTATTGGGGCGGGGATGAAGAACGCGCGATTAAATCTTTGCTACAGGCGCAGCGCATCGCCAAAGACTCGAAAAGTCTTTCTGCAAAAATCAAGCAGCGTGTAGACGAAATGCAAAATGAGCGGAAATTAAAAATATAAAGATTTCAACTGTGATGCACTTATCTATGTTGATTATAAAGTGCAAATTGTAGTTTTAGTGGCTTAGATTAATCAGTGTAAACTAGCTGGATGTAAAATGTTTATGATTAAGAACTTACAAATGAAAAATATGATTTTGGCGGCCTGTCTGTTGGGCTTAGCAACGAATATTGCAGCAGCTAGCGCAGAACAATATGTGATCGCTGTGAATGATATTAACGAAAAATATAAAACCGATGTACGCCAATTTTTTAGTCAGTTAGACCCGCAGCAACAGGGATTTAAAGCAGACCAGCAAGTGAAATACTGCGGTATTGTTCAGACTTATGTGAATGATCTTTATCGTGCTGCAGACGAAAATCGTGCATTTTTAGATCGTGAGTACCGTAATATGAATAAGCAGGATGTGATTCAGCAGGTGATCGCATCAAAAGAGATGCAATTATTAAAAAAATATAATGTGCAATGTGCCCTAAATTAAAAATAAATTTATAAGCATTTTAAATCATCACGAGAAACTGAATAAAAATGAAACTCGATGATTTTGATATGAGTCATGGCAGAATCACGCTTCAGTTGATTCAGCGCCACGATGCAAAGCACTTTATGAGGCTATTTGTCAAAGTATAGAGATCTTACGAATGTTTCCTGCAAGTTTGGCTTGGTCCTTACAAGAACCTAATTTAGATGCTTCATTGGCATTTTGTGATTCTAGAGTGTTGGCTGCGTTAAATCAGGAAAATTTTGTTTATGTAATTCGTGAGCAACAGTCGCATAACTTTTTAGGTGTTATGGATATACATCAAATCAATTGGATGGAAAATCAAGCTGCCGTTGGATTTTGGGGAAATGTTGAATTTAAAGGGCAGGGTTTGATGACTGAAGCCTTGCAGTTATTTGTGGATCAATTATTGAATGATCTAGGATTTCAGCAATTAAACGCTTTTGTAGATGTAGAAAACAAGCAAGCACGACGTCTATGTGAACGAGCAAATTTTAAATTGATTGAAATCGAACAAGCTGCAATTCAAAATCCAGTAGATGGAAGTTGGCGAGATATTTGTAAGTATGAAATCGTTAGATAAGAAAGAAAATTATAAATGATGAATGAATTTGAATTATTTTTGAATTTGGATAATTTGGCTATTTAAGTCATCAGCGTACTTAAATAGACCAAATCAAACAATATAGATGAAAGATTAAGAGAGTTTCGCTTTAATTTTAGCTGAAACTTGTGCAGGATCGGCACGTCCGGCTATGAGCGGACGTAGAGAGTTCATCACCTTACCCATATCTTTCATGCTAGTAGCTTCTTGCGCAGTAATTGTTTGCGCAATGATGGAATCAAGTTCTTCCTCAGTCATAGCTTCTGGTAGAAATTGAGATAACACCTCAATCTCGGCTTGTTCCTTACTAGCTAAATCATCTCGATTTGCACCTAAAAAGGCTTTAACCGATTCTTTGCGTTGTTTGATTTGCTTTTCAATGACCGCAAGAACTTGCTTATCGTCAAGCTCTATGCGCTCATCGACTTCGATTTGCTTGATTGCTGCCTGAAGACTACGTATTACCGTTAACTTGTCCATTTCTTTAGCACGCATAGCGGCTTTTAAAACTTCAGTTATTTGGTTTTTTAAAGTAGTCATTTATCTTGTCCAGGTTAGTCAATCAATCACAAATTAATCTTAGTAAAGGCGAGTAGTACGTACTGATTCGCGAGCCAATTTCTTTTGGTAGCGTTTAACAGCAGCAGCTTTTTTACGTTTACGTTCTTGAGTTGGTTTTTCGTAGAATTCACGTTTACGAACGTCAGCAAGAACACCCGCTTTTTCGCATGAACGTTTGAAACGACGGATAGCTACGTCTACTGGTTCGCCTTCTTTCAATTTAACTTGTGGCATGAAGAATCCTCATTAAGTTATGGATAAGATCTCGGGTCGAATTACCCTTGATCACAAGTGAAGGTCAGTATTTTACTCATTTACATCTCATATCACAAGTCTATAATAGGTTTCGCAATATTTTGAAATGGGCAAAAGGCAGTTTAATGATCGTTTTAGGCTTGGAAACTTCGTGTGATGAAACAGGACTCGCACTCTACGATAGTGAGCAAGGATTACGCGGACAAGTATTGTATAGCCAAATCAAACTGCATGCAGAATATGGTGGTGTGGTACCTGAATTAGCTTCACGTGACCATGTGCGTAAGTTAATTCCCTTATTAAAACAATTGCTTGAAGAAAGTAAAGTTGATAAATCTGAAATTGATGCCATCGCATATACACGCGGGCCGGGCTTGATGGGTGCATTAATGACAGGCGCATTGTTTGGTCGTACGTTGGCATTTGCACTGAATAAACCTGCAATTGGTGTACATCATATGGAAGGTCATATGTTGGCGCCTTTGTTGTCTAAAACTCCACCAGAATTTCCATTTGTGGCACTTTTAGTCTCTGGCGGACATACTCAATTGATGGCTGCTTATGGAATTGGTCAATATGAATTATTGGGTGAGTCGATTGATGATGCAGCAGGTGAGGCATTCGATAAAGTCGCTAAAATGATGGGTCTACCATACCCAGGTGGTCCAAATATTTCGAAATTGGCGATCAATGGTGACATCAATGCCTTTGAATTTCCACGTCCAATGCTACACCAAGGTTTAGATTTTTCATTTAGTGGTTTAAAAACTGCCGTTTCAGTTCAATTGAAAAAAGTTGAAGGCGAAGGTCGTGAGGCGGATATCGCTGCATCATTCCAAGAAGCGTTGGTTGATACATTGGTGAAAAAATCAGTGAAGGCCTTAAAACAAACTGGTTTAAAACGTTTAGTTATTGCCGGTGGTGTAAGTGCAAACAAGCGTTTACGTGAGCGCTTAGAAGCTGACTTGGCAAAAATCCGTGCAAATGTGTTTTATGCAGAACCTGCGCTGTGTACAGATAATGGTGCAATGATTGCGTTTGCAGGTTATCAGCGTCTTAAGGCGGGTCAGCATGATGATTTGTCTGTTACAACTACACCGCGTTGGCCGATGACGGAATTAAGTAATCCAAACGAAGCGTAAAAATCGTTAAAAAAAAAAGAACCGCATTTGCGGTTCTTTTTTTTTAATCTAAATTTGAAAATAACTGCGCGCTGCTGATTTTTCGCATAAATCCTGCACGTTTTAATGCCAATGTTACCATGTTGGTATTGCAAGATTGAATGCCTTCAAAATTACCAAGATCTTCTGTAATGAGTTTCCATAAATCACTTAAATCATTACATAGGACATGCCAGAAAAATTGTGAATCTCCACTAATGCCAAATAGGCAGCGTGTGTTTTTAAGTTCAGACAAGGTTTTGGCAATTTGATTTGCTGCATCTGGACGAGCTTTAATCAAAATAATCGCTTCGGACTTATAGCCCATCAAACTGGGTTCTACATCGACACGAATGTTGAAAATGCCTTCTTCCAATAAATCATTCAATAATTTCTGAGTTTTATGTTCACTGAGTTCGATTTGCTCTGCCAAACTTTTAATAGATGAACGCCCATCAATAGACAGAGCATGAATCAGTTTTAACTCTATTTCAGTCAAACTTCTAAAATTGACGTTTTTATCGCTTGTACCTTCTAAAGCTTTGGGTTTACTGGCCCAAGTAAATGGTTTTAATACGGCTTGGGTTTCTACGGTTTTAATATCCGGAATTTGAGTAACAAAGTCGTGCATCCACACAGAAAGATCGGCGGCCTTTTCTAATCCAATTTCAAGGAAAATATCGGCAAGTCCTGTGGTTAGAAAAACAATGCGTACTTCTGGACGGTTTGCAAAAAATTGCGCAACTTCTTTTTCCTTCCCAAATTTCACACTGATCCAGACATGAACGGTGTAACCCTTATTAGCAACCACAGGATTTAATTCAATTGCAGTTCGTATAACTTGGTCATCTAGCAATTTACCTAGACGTCGAGACAACTTTTTTTCAGGGACATCACTAATCTGGCTCAGTTCTCGCCATGATCCTCTCGGATTGGAAATAAGAGCTTTGATGCATGCAGTATCGATTTCGTCGAAACTAAAAGATTCACTCATGATGATTGAATTGTCTAAAAACTAATTATAATCTAAATTTAAGTCTAGAAAATAAAATACAACCTGTATTTATGTCTAAATATTAAATGAGACGCTTATGGATGAGTCAAAAATGCAAAACTCAATTTCCACACAAGGAAATGTATCACAAAAGAAAGTTATTCTTGCAGGAACTGTAGGAAATGCTATTGAATGGTTCGATTGGACGATTTATGCAACTTTGCAGTATTTTTCGCGAAACAATTTTTCCCATCAGATGATCCAACTGCATCCTTGCTTGCGACCTTCGCAATTTTTGCTGTAGGTTTTTTCATGCGTCCATTAGGTGGAATCGTATTGGGGATCTTTTCTGACCGCTATGGTCGAAAAGCAGCTTTGGCCGCAACTATCATAATGATGGCAGGTGGTTCTTTGATGATTGGTCTTTCACCAACCTATGAATCAATTGGTATTTTTGCGCCGATTATTTTGGTATTAGCGCGATTACTTCAGGGTTTATCTTTGGGTGGTGAGTTTGCTTCAGCGGCAACTTATCTTTCAGAGATGGCACCAAAAAATAAACGCGGATTCTATTCAAGCTTTATGTTTTTTAGTTCAGCGATTGGTATTTTGATGGCCTCAGGTCTTGCTTGGGCTTTAACAAGTACTTTAACTGAAACGCAAATGAGCGAATACGGATGGCGTATTCCGTTTATTTTGGGTGCGATTGGCGGCTTAGTGGGTATGTGGATTCGTAAATCAGTACCTGATAGTGAAATGACCCATAAAAAAGAATCAGTAAAAAATCCTTTGGTTGTACTGATTAAACGTCATCCGAAAGAAACGCTTCGTATTGTGGGTATTTCTATCTTAACAACATTTGCATTCTATATTTTTGTGGTCTATGTCCCGACTTATGCCATTAAAGTTTTAGGCGCAGAGCCACAAACAGCCTTTGCTGCAAATACTGTTGGCTTAATTATCTTTATGTTGTGTCAGCCTGTATTTGGCTGGCTATCAGACAAAATTGGTCGTAAACCGCAGTTGATCGTGTTTGCTGTGGGATATTTAGTGTTCTTTTATCCAATCATTAAATGGATGGATGGCACGTTTGCATCAATTTTATTGGTCGAGCTTTTCGGCTTGGTTTTATATGCTTTATATACCTCCATTGGCCCAGCTGTCATGTCTGAACAGTTTCCGACAGAAGTTCGTGCAGTTGGCATTGGCGCACCCTACAACTTGATGGTGGCTTTACTCGGCGGCACAACACCGTATGTGCTAACTTGGCTACAAAGTATTGGTAAACAAGATTATTTCTACTTTATGGTATTGGTTGGCGCATTATTAACATTAATCACATTTATGAAAATGCCTGAAACGGCAGGAAAAGGTTTGGAAGATATAAAATGAATATTGTGAATTTATCTGCACTTGAGCTTGGTCGCCAGATTGCCTGCAAAAAGATAACTTCAGTAGAGACAGTTCAATTTTATATTGATCGAAACCAAACATTTAAACATCTAGATTGTATTTCGGAATTATTCGAAATCGAGGCTTTGCAACAGGCACAACATTTAGATGAGTTGCTTCAGCAAGGCACTCGATTGAGTCCATTTCATGGTGTGCCAATTTTACTAAAGGATAATCTGGATGTAGCGGGTCATATCACCTATGCAGGTACGGTTTATTTAGATCAAAAAGCGCAAGCGAACTGTAAACTGGTTGATCAATTGCAAGATTTAGGTTTTGTGATTTTAGGTAAAACTAAAATGACCGAGTTGGCTTTTGGTTTGTCTGGTCAAAATCCAATGCAAGGCACACCTAAAAACCCGTGGGCAGAGCAGCAATTTGCACCGGGTGGATCATCTTCAGGTTCAGCGGTTGCTGTAGCTAGTGGTCTTAGTCCTATGGCCTTTGGCGGTGATACAGGTGGTTCGATTCGTACACCAGCAGCATTAAATGGCATATTTGGTTTTAAACCTTCAGCCCATAAAATTGCCGACACGGGTGCAGTACCTTTATCCAAAACTTTAGATACTCTAGGGCCTTTTGCACGATTTGCAGATGATATTAGCGCTTTAGTCAATGTACTGATGGATGTAGATGTTGGAGCGGCATCAAGTCAAAATGTAATTTATGCTTTAGATGAATCTGCATTTCCATATCCGCTTGAGCCTGAGGTATTAACCCTTTGGCGCGAAGGGTTAAAACGCATTGAATCATTGGGAATCGAAATTAAAAACTGGCAACCACCTGCACATTTCGATTTTCATGATTTATCGGACCGGACGTCTGACATTATTGCTTATGAAAGTTATTTATATCATGGCGATACAGCTGAAAATGCTGAAACACAGATGTGGGAATTAGTTCGTCAGCGTGTGCTGCGCGGTAAGAGTGTTACACAGGAAAAATACGAGTCATTGATTGCACAGCGAACTGAGTTTCAGCAAACATTTAAAGCTTCTTTAAATGGTCAATGTTTGCTGTTTCCAGTGAGCCCATTCCTTGCAGTTGTGTCAAGCTCAACGGATATCGAGTTTAGTCATGTGGGTGAATACACGCGTCCATTTAACTATTTAGATGCACCAAGTTATGCTTTTCCAATGGCTCAAAGTGAAAGCGGACTGCCGATGGGTATTCAGTTGGTTTCATATCAAGCCAATGATATTAATGTGGTAAACACAGTGCAGAAAATTGCCAATGGTTTAGGTATTCGTTCTGTCCTTCCACCTATTTGCCAGAATTAAAGAATCATTTGTCATATTCAATTATAAAGAACCGCTATAGCGGTTCTTTTTTTTATTTAGTTTTTTGGCTCTAGGCTTGTTTAAGTTGTTCTGACCCAATCCAATGCTTTGAAAATTGATAAGCAGCACGCCCTGAACGTTGCCCACGACCTTGACACCAACGTAGTGCCTCAGCACGCGCTTCATCTGTCCATGGCATCTCGGCTTTAGCCAAATAATGTTCAACGATTTCTAAATATAAATTTTGATCCATTGGGTAAAACGACAGCCACATCCCAAAGCGGTCAGAAAGAGATATTTTTTCTTCAATCGCTTCTTGTGGATGTAATTCTGTATATTGAGGAACATCTACCTTGGTTACAGGTGTATTTTCATGCATGAATTCAGGCAATAAATGACGACGGTTACTGGTAGCATAAATAATAAAATTACTTGAACCTGATTGTAATGAACCATCCAAAACACTTTTTAAGCTGCGATAGTTTTCATCTTCAGCATTGAATGCCAAATCATCACAATACACGATAAATTTTTCAGGGCGATGTTCAATTAACTTTTGGATTTCTGGCAAATCAGATAGATCATCACGCTCAATTTCAATTAAACGTAAACCTTGGTCTGCATAATGGGTGAGCAGAGCACGGACGATGGATGATTTACCTGTACCACGAGAGCCAGTGAGTAAAACATCGTTGGCAGGTAAGCCTTTTAAAAACTGTAAAGTGTTTTGAATCACTTTTTCTTTTTGACGCTCAATTCCTTTTAAATCTTCTAAATACATGACTTTGGGCTGTTGAATGGCTTTAAGCTGTTTATCTTGCCATTTAAAAGCGATACTCGAAAAATCGGGTGCTTGTTTAAGCTCAGGCAAACTGTGCTGTAGTTGTAAGAGTACAGTAGATAGTGATTGAAGGATGTTGTCAGGTAAATCAATTGTAGCCATGATAAGTCAGCTTGTCGTGTCTTGTTGTTGGTTAGTATATGACAGCAGTGTACATCAATAATGCAGTTATAATCGCCTAAATATGTCAAAGTTAAATGATTGTTCTGGCAGATCAGCGCTATTCGAACAACCAAAAAGTTGTTATAAATCTAGCTGAGGGAACAGTTTAAAGTGTGCTGAGGGATAGTCATGTTGTTTACAGGGTTTTCAAAAAGTATTAATCCACATCAGGCATATCGGATAAAAAAATTAAAGCGTCAGCTCGACCGTGCTGAATGTTATGAAGAATGGAAAGATATCGCACTTAAAATAGATGAAGAATCGGGTGCGCAAGAATGGAAACTCGATAATAGTTCACCGTATTTTGATGCAGAAATCATCACACATCGTTTAGGGTTACTGAGACGATATCGTGCTCAGAAACGTACTCGAGATTTGATGTACATTTTAAGTGAAGGTTTAACTTATGATGTGGGCAATATTGCCCATCCCTTGCTGTTTACAGAAGCCTACGTCGGTACCAAAAAAATTATTGAAGACTATGTTGATGAGGTGAGTCAAAGTTTGGCATTTATCGCATCCCACGAATGCGTTTGTCTTGATGCTGCACAAAAAATTGAATTCTTTGAACAAAGCCAAAAAGCCTATGGTCAACCTGTTTTGATGTTTTCAGGCGGTTCAACTTTAGGTTTGTTTCATACAGGTGTGTGTAAAGCACTGATGGAGCAAGATCTGATGCCCAAAGTTCTGTCTGGTTCCAGTGCTGGCGCCATTATGACCGGGATGTTGGGTGTATCTAAACCATCAGAATTTACCAATTTATTAAATGGACAAAACTTCTTTAGTGAGGCATTTCACTTTCGTAAATTGACTGAGTTAGTGCAGGGTAATGGCGGTTTGGCAGATGTAAAATATCTGAAAAAGTTTTTGGTTGAAAACTTAGGTGACTTAACTTTTGCCGAAGCTTATAAGCAATCTGGTCTGCATATCAATGTGGCAGTTGCGCCTTATGATGCATCACAAGATGCACGAATTATGAATGCGTATACATCACCCGATTTGTTGGTTTGGAGTGCAGTGTTGGCATCATGTGCAGTGCCCATTCTATTTCCACCGGTACGACTGACCAGTAAGCGTTATGACGGGCAATTTACGCCATATATGTCGGCTACACGTTGGGTGGATGGTAGTGTGCGCAGTGATTTCCCACAGGAGAAAATGGCACGTCTATATAATATTAATTATAGTATCGCCAGTCAGGTCAATCCGCATATTGTGCCGTTTATGCAGGATGATGCATCACGCTTTCGTAAAAGTATGTTGAGTTGGCCTGAGCGGATCGTTCGTCGTCAAGGTAAGGTGATTAGTAAAGGGGTGATGGATTTTGCCCGTGAGCGTGCAGGAAGTATCCCACCGGTAAGACGGTTGCTTGATCATGGTTATGGCGTGGTGGATCAGCGTTACTATGGTGATGTCAATATTGTGGGGAAATATGGCTTAAGACACTATAGTTATATGTTGCAAAATCCTCGACCTTATCTGTTTAAAGTATTGCAGCGTGAAGGTGAAAGAGCCACTTGGCCGAAGATTTCATTAATCGAAACGCAAGCCCGCATTGGTAAGACCATTCAGCATTGTTTGGAATTATTAAATTATCAAAATGAACCCAGTCAACGACATGCAGAATTTATTGCGGTTTAAATCCACAGATTTAGCGCAAACCATTTGCGAGCCAAAAACCAAAACCAAAAGTTTGGTTTTTGGCCGTCGTCTATATCAATTTCAATTCAATCAACAACGTTATTGGCTCAAGGCGCAAGTCAGTGACAGCAGCCCTGAACATGTAGCTAGTTTTGGTCGAGAAATTGAGCTGTACCAGCTATTCAATCAAGCGTCTACACAAGACAGCATCACGCTACCTTTTCAAGTGATAAAAGAGACGCATCTCAGTATTCAGCAAGAGCCTATTGATCGCCTATTAATACTGCCCAATGCTGAGCCTTGGTTCTTACAGCCTGTATCGAATTTGAGCATTGAGCAGGTGAGGCAGGTGCTATGGCAAGCTCTCGATGTGGTTGAACGATTAAGCTTGCACGGTTGGATACATGCAGATTTAAAACAAGAGCATTTTGTGGATTGGCAAGGGCAGTGCAGACTCATCGACTTTGAGCAAGCGCTACCATTAGATTTTGATCAGCAAAATGCCTTAACTGCGACACCACGTTATATGGCTCCAGAACTTTTCCATGGACAAGCAAAATCTTTGCACAGTGATATCTATGCGCTGGGGATTATTTTCTTGGAATGGCTGACATCACAGCGTTTAGAGGCGAAAAACTATCAAGATTGGGCCTATTTACATTGCCAACGCTTAAAGCTTGATCTGCCGATGCAATATCAAGGGTTTACTCAGCTATTGCAACACATGTTGATGAAGCAAAAAAATGACAGATTGGTGGATTTTCATCGCTTAAAAAGTGACTTAGTTGCTGAATTTGCTTAAGAAAAATACAAAAAAAGCACTATTGTTTTTTATTTAAACAAACAAGATGCTTTTTTATAAAAAAGGCTTGTCATGTAGGGGTGATCTCTATAATATACACAGCCATCGGGGACGTGGCGAAATTGGTAGACGCACTGGATTTAGGTTCCAGCGCCGCGAGGTGTGAGAGTTCGAGTCTCTCCGTCCCCACCAC
>NZ_LQXP01000035.1:0-42051 GCF_003268405.1 Acinetobacter sp. CFCC 11171
AAGCTCCATTTGATAAAATTTAACGGTTGTCTTTAAAGAGAAAACTCCATAATATTTTTATAAAATTCTTTTTATTTTTTTCAATTTTATAAAAACTTTTATTAAATCAATATTTATAAGACACTTTAAAGATGAAACAGATCTTCATCCTGCTCACTTTAGCCTTAAGCTCTCAGAGTTTTGCCCAACTGGTTCAACTCAATACCAGCCAATTTGAAATAGAATTTAACCTCTTACAGAAACAAAAAGGCTATAACAGCCAGATTAAGAGTAATGGCTACATCCACGAAAAATTTTTAGTCACTGGCAAATCGATCATTGATGAACGTGAGTCGTTCAAGATGACAGGCTATTACAAAGCAGATGATGGCCGTGATAACATGTATTCAATTTCAGAATATCGTGTGTATTGTGATGACCAAAGCTTTGGTTTTGCACTCATGGACTTTGAAGCAGACGGTCAAAGACTGTACTAACCAATGAGAGTGATTATGCCTTTGACTATGAAGATCCCACTCCACGAGACCGTGAGTTTAGTAAAGTCCTCAAAAATGCCTGCAAACACGCCTCACTTAAATGATCAGAGCCATGCAGCATTGGATCAGTTAAGCACTGCGAAACACGAAATAGACACATCCAAAAAGGCATAAACCTGCCCACAAATAGTCCAACTTAAAGGGTTGTTTAAAAAGGAAAATCATAAATGGAACGAAGACCAATAGCGTCACGACTTCTTGTGTGATTTTCATTTGACCCAATGACCACCCATGTTTGGCCAACAGTCGCGTTGCTGGAATCATAAAACTATATTCGAGTAACGCGATCGCCCATCCAAATAAAATCGCTTGCCAAAGCGGTGCATCATGTAAAAACTTCAAATGCCCATACCAGGCCAAAGTCATAAAACAGTTGGAAATAATCAATAAAAACAGGGCAAGTGACATAAGCAATCAAGATCGCAAAAAATTGCGCATATTGTACGTTTTTCATCACGATTTCGCGCCTATTTTCCGTGTTTTATCCTCAAGAAAATTGCGTACATTTGATCAGTTACGAGCTCAATCTTTTTGCACGATCTCATACAAAAAAATCTATCTTTTCCCTAAGACCCTTGCTATGGTTGCTCTCAAATGAAATTAACTTTTTCAACCAAATCTATAATGACAACACCACAATAACAAAGTGATGTGTCGATAAAAGCAGTGGAGTTAGAACGAATGCATCTGCATATCTTGGGTATTTGTGGCACCTTTATGGGTTCATTGGCGCTCTTGGCGCGCGATTTAGGACATAAGGTCACGGGTTCAGACCAAAACGTTTACCCACCAATGTCTACCCAATTGGAAAATGCAGGCATTACCTTAATGCAAGGCTATGACCGTAGCCATCTTCAACCACATCCAGATCTCGTGATTGTCGGCAATGCTATGAAACGTGGTATTGATGCTGTGGAATACATGTTGAACGAAGGCCTGCCTTATATTTCTGGCCCACAGTTCCTTGCAGACCACGTCCTACAAGGCAAACATGTGTTAGGTGTTGCAGGCACACATGGTAAAACCACAACCACAACCATGCTGGCGTGGGTGCTCGATCAAGCAGGTTTAAATCCAGGCTTCTTGATTGGCGGCGTACCTTTAGGCTTTAGTGAAAGTGCACGTTTAGGCGGTGGTCAATATTTCTGTGTAGAAGCCGATGAATACGATTCCGCATTCTTCGATAAACGTTCTAAGTTTGTGCATTACCATCCTAAAACAGCAATTTTAAATAACCTTGAATTTGACCATGCCGATATCTTCGATGACTTGGCGGCGATTCAAAAGCAATTCCATCATCTGGTTCGTACTATTCCAAGTGAAGGCCGTATCATTGCGCCCATCACTGAAACAAATATTGATGAAGTCTTGGAAATGGGCTGCTGGACACCTGTCGTGCGTACATCTTTAGATGCCAATGACAAATCTGAATTGTATGCAGAACAATTGTCTGCTGACGGTTCACATTTCAAAGTGCTACAGCATGGTGTTGTGAAAGGCGAAGTCAAATGGAATATGACTGGGCAACACAGTGTAGCCAATGCTTTGGCAACCATTGCTGCGGCTGAACATGTCGGTGTTTCGATTGAAATGGCGTGTGAAGCGCTTTCAAACTTTGGCGGTGTCAAACGTCGTATGGAGCTTTTGGGCACAGTCCGTGGCATTGAAGTTTATGACGACTTTGCACATCACCCAACGGCGATTGATACCACGTTAGAAGGTGCGCGTAAGCGTCTGGGTCAACGTAAGCTTTGGGCGGTGATCGAGCCACGTTCTAATACCATGCGCATGGGTAGCCATAAAGATGGCCTTGCACATTCTGCACGCTTAGCGGATGAAGTGATTTGGTATCAACCTGAAGGTTTGGATTGGGATCTACAACCCGTGATTGAAGCTGCTGCGAATAAAGCTGTCGTGGCACGTTCACTGGATGACATCATCCAAACCATCGTAAGCGAGGCAGGCGAGGGCGATGCTGTGGTGATTATGTCGAATGGCGGTTTTGGTGGTTTACATCAGAAGTTGATCAGTGCATTAAAAGCCTAAACCCACTAGATAAAATAAAAAAAAGCCCGCTGCGCGGGCTTTTTTTTTATTCACACTCAGCTTAAAAATAATGCTGATAGCCTCGGTTTTTATAGCCTAAATCCAGCTTAACCGGCTGTTCAACATTCTCTAATCTTAACAATGTCGTTAAAAACGCCTGAATTTGTTCTAGATTGAGCACGTCGGGTTGAAAGCTTGAATATCCAAAGCGCTGAAACAAACTAGCAATTTCACTATGTCGGTTGACATATTTCATCGACCATTTTGAAAAATCGATTTGATCAATATTTTGATCAGGATAACGCACAATATCCCTATGGCGAGTATCTTTCGTAATATGCTGAAAAAGCTGTTCGAGAGCCGCTTGCTCACCTTGCAGGCATTGGAAGAACCGGCCTTCGGCATAGTACAGCACGCCAAAAATACGCTGTTCGTTATTGAAGCTGCGGGCTCTTACCAAAATATCACTTAAATCTTGTATTAAATCAAATTGTTGTTCTACACGTGTACTGGCATAACAGAGTTGTATCATTGTGTTTATTCTTAAAGTATTTGCACGATTTTAACGTAGAAAGCGCTACAGGATGAGTAAATATTTGTATATTTTTTAATCAAATGTGCTTTTTAACTTACAACACAAAACCAAGATCACGTATACCGATATCACCTTCATTTTTTTAAACTTATACATATTAAAACAATGAAACGATTCCTCTTTGAGGATGAATATAGAGGTCTCCCATGCTCAAAAATTTATTCATATTTTTATCGATCACTTGTGTATATTTTGCTGCCTTAATCATCCTGAATAATTTTGGCATTTCAGATTTTTTAAATGTCGTGATTTGCTCGCTTATCTTAGGAATAACACTGCGCACCGTGATTCCTCACTATCTTATTTATTTACTGATGATGATGACCATTGGCAGTATTTATTTTGTGCTGAATGATTTTGCTTTATTAAATATCATGTGTTTAAGCTTGGTTTTAGGAATATTGATCTGCTCAATTTTGTTCCAATTGTGGCCACATATCGTCAAAACACCATCAACGCTGTTGAAACTCAAGCTCAATTGAGCACAACGCAGTTTTTAAATTTTCATACTGATAAAACGCCCGCATCGCGGGCTTTTTTAGGCTTGAATATCGGCTAATGTCTTGTCTCGGCGAAACATCACCTCTACATAAGAACAGGTTGGGATAATTTTTAAGTGTTTGTCACGAGCAAATTCCACCAAATGATCCAATAACACACGAGCAACCCCTTGCCCACGTAAGGAATCATCTACCCACGTGTGATTTGCCACAATAGTGTGTTCATCACGCCATAAGTAACTCATTTCTGCGAGGCGTATACCCTCAGCATTTAACTGAAAAAATTCACCTTTTTGACCGTTATCTTGATGTTGCATAGTCACTGTTTTTTCTTCCTTTTTATGAAAAAATACACCGTGTAACAAACGAGAAAGTGATCGGTACAGAACTTAAACGACCTATATTCAACTGTAGGTGATAATAAATCCGTACACCTTTCACATTAATTAAAAAACAATTAAATCACACTTGCCGGATATTTTTATTATGGACCTTTATCTTGTCGCCATCTTTGTATTACTCATTGCTGCAGCATGCTTGGTTGTATCGCTGTATAAATCACGATCTTAATTCAATTTCACAATTAGATTTCAAATAAAAGAACAGCCTGATCGCAATACGATCAGGCTGTTTTTATTTATCCAAATGATTAATCTACATCACGCTGTACAATTTAGCGTAGAACATCACGAATCGATTCATCTTTATCAAATACAGATTTTGCAAAGGGCAGAGTGGAATAATTTTCACGTTCTTTTCCCGAGCAAAATTCACTGCTGCATCGAGGAGATGTCGTCCAACACCTTGTCCTCGCAAGCTATCACTGACATCGGTATGATCAATAATAAATTTATCATCGCCTGCCCATGAGTAAGTCATCTCTGCCAAACGCTCCCCATCTTGCTCAACAAATAAAGCTCCTTTTTTTTGATCATCATCTTGTTGTACAAACATCTTAAATTTCCTCCATTTTTTTATAAATTGGCATGTAATGCAGGTCAACTCTGTTGTTTTTGTATTAATTTAAACCGCATGTACAGGGCTTAAATCGGTTCCTGCTTGTGTATACAGCATAGTAAAATATGCCACTTTTTTTTATTTGAAGACACTCATGTCTGCCTCTCCCTCCGAAACGGCTTTTTCTGGCTCTTGGACGGCTGTGATTGCTTTGGCTTTCGCAGCATTTATTTTTAATACCACTGAATTTGTACCTGTCGCGTTGCTCAGCGATATTGGCAAAACCTTTAGCTTAGCCGCAACCGATGTCGGTATCATGATTACGCTGTATGCATGGGTGGTTGCGCCGATTTCTTTGCCGATCATGTTATTGACCAAAAATATTGAACGTCGCTCGCTCCTGATTTGTTTATTTATAGTGTTTATTATCAGCCATGTTCTGTCGTATTTCGCATGGAGCTTTAATACCTTATTGCTCAGTCGAATCGGCATTGCCTTCTCACATGCACTTTTTTGGTCAATTACCGCATCACTGGCAGTTCGTGTTGCGCCGAAAGGCAAAGAATTTCAGGCCTTGGGTCTTTTAGCCACAGGCACAGCTTTGGCAATGGTTCTCGGTATTCCGTTTGGGCGGATGGTTGGAGAAGCCTATGGTTGGCGAAATACCTTTGCTCTGATTGGCATTGGCGCCAGTATCGTTTGCCTGATTTTAGCCAAAACGCTGCCAATACTGCCGAGTTTGAACTCTGGCTCGCTGAGCAGCCTAAAACAGTTTATTCGTCGTCCAAGCTTAATGATGGTGTTTGTATTAACCATTATCGTGATTAGTGCGCAATTTACTGCATATAGCTATATCGAGCCGTTTTCACTTAACATTGCTGCGTTCAGCTCCATGCAAACCACAGCCTTGTTATTAATCTTTGGTGCAGCAGGCTTTCTGGGATCTTATCTCTTTGGGAAATTTGGTGGGAAATATCCCAAAGTTGCGATTCCTTTGAGTACAGCCACACTAGCTTTATCGATGCTGCTGTTGCTTCCTGTTTCTTTGAGTTTTGCAGGTGTAAGTGCAGTGTGCTTATTGTGGGGCATGAGTATCATTGGATTTAGTCTCGCATTACAGTCAAAGACACTACATCTCGCATCCGACGCCACCGATGTCGCCATGGCTATCTATTCAGGACTTTATAATGTCGGGATTGGCGGTGGTGCACTCTTGGGCGGTATCGTCAGCGTTCATTTCGGTTTGAGTTATATTGGTGTGATCGGAGGAATCATCGCCGTGATCGGCACACTTTTAGCCTTAGCGTTAGTACACCGTGGTGATTTTAACCCTCGTGTGGCACATTAAATGAATTCGCAAATTGCCGATTGCACTTTGTACTAAAAACTGTCATGCTTTGCCGCATATTTGGACAGTGTCCAAAACAAAATTTGAACAAGGGGAGTAGCCTCCTCCAAACGTAAACCTTGTTTTACGTGTCAGAATATCGTCATTACACTTTGCAAAAAGTCGGTATCTGAGCATCGCTGCTGAAAATCATTACAGTACGATGTAGGCAAGACCTTGATCATGTTGTCTCAGGCGTTTTATTTCGTCTGGCAACTGGTCGAGGTTTTTTTATGGCTGGTTGTTAGATGTGGAGAATACACATGGAAACGATTGGCTCTTTATGGCTATATCTGGCATTTTTCGGTTTAGTCACCATCATGCTACTCATCGACTTTTTAGGCTTTAAAAATAACAAAGGCCAAGAAATCAAAGTCAAAACCGCTGCCTATTGGAGTATTGCATGGGTCTCTGTGGCTACCTTATTCGGTGGTGCATTGTGGCTCTATTTACAGCAAACCGCTGGTGTCGCTGTTGCAAACACCAAAGTCATGGAATATTTCGCTGGTTATCTGCTCGAGAAATCACTCGCAATTGATAACGTTTTTGTCTGGCTCATGATCTTTGCTGCCTTTGCCATTCCACCTGCTTTGCAGCGTAAACTGTTACTCTACGGTGTCCTTGGTGCAATTGTGCTGCGTACCATCTTTATTTTTATTGGGGCATGGTTCGTTCAAGAATTCTCTTGGGTACTGTACTTCTTCGGTGCGTTCTTGGTGTATACCGGCTTTAAATTCCTTAAGGGTTCAGACGAAGACGACAAAGATATCGAAGATATGGCGATTTTGAAGTGGCTACGTAAACACATGCGTATTACTCCTCAAATGCATGAAGATAAATTCTTCGTTCGTCAAAATGGTGTCTTGTGGGCAACGCCGCTCTTTTTAGTGTTGATCTTGGTTGAAGCATCGGACGTGATTTTTGCGGTTGACTCAATCCCAGCAATCTTTGCGGTTACCTCTGACCCATTCATTGTACTGACGGCAAACTTGATGGCGATTTTGGGTCTACGTGCCATGTTCTTCCTCTTGTCTGGTGCTGCATCGAAAATGCATTACTTACCGTATGGTCTAGGCATTATCCTAGTGTTTATTGGCGCTAAGATGCTGTTGCTCGATGTGTTCCACATGCCAATTTGGATTTCACTCGGCTTTATTGTGGTGACCTTAACCATCACTGCGTGGTTATCGATCCGACACAGCAAGAAGTACCACGAAACCACGTTATAAAACACTTAGATGAATAAAAGCCTTCTTTCGAGAAGGCTTTTTTATTCTGCAACGAAAATTTGGACTAAGCTTCAGGCATCATCAAGAGTTTGAGTTTCGGCCAGCGGTGTAAAAATTGTTTTTGCTGCACACGCTGCAAAAAAGTCGCCTGACTGACTAAACGTGGGTTCCAGCGGACATTTAATTCAAATAAATCATCTAAGCCCAAAGGAGCAATCAGCTGTATTTGCTGTTGATCATCCAATTTAACAGCGATGGCAGTGGCAGTTTCTGGCCACAACGATAGGGCATGCTCAATCGACTTGAGCGCCTGTATTTGCTCGCCATTTTCCAAGCGATACCACTGGTGTACTGTCGCTTGTTGGTAACATCCCAATGAATGTGAGGAAAATCCAACTGCATCTGCTGTTGAATCCTTTGACCCTGTGTTCCATCATCATGTTCCGCATAATAAATCACATCCACTTCTGTGCCTTCCAGTGCATAGTGTTGTTGATGTCGCTGTGACCAAATCAAATTACGAACCACACCTGCAGCCAAATAAGCCTGTGTATCTATGGCATACAGGGTATGTAAAATCTACATGATACCTTGATGCTGAAGCAGGTTATGCTTTAATTGGTCTGAATAGCTCATGTTCACTAAAGGGTTCATTATCGTTTTTTAAAGGGCGCTCTTGAGATCAATATAGCAAGCGCTGCACCTGTTAGTCTTTATTCATTCATCGATGCAGTGTACACGGCTCAATGCTTTTGTATTATTCAAATCAAATACAATGAACAAAAAAACAGAATCACTTATAAACAACTGTTCTATTTTTTAGAACACATTTTCACAATTACTCTAACGGTATTTTGAACCAAATTGGGCTACAATCAACCGAAAAAATTCTAAACTGCAGGTATGTCATGTCTTCTGTTATCGCATCTACAGCGATCCGTGGTCGCTTTCTAGATATTCAGAATACAGTTGCCCAAGCACGTGAAATTCACGACCAAGTGCGCTATTTCGAAGATGGTTTGCTAATTACGCAAGCCGGAAAAATTCAATGGTTCGGTCCATGGTCTGAGGGCCAACACCATCTCCCAGATCAGGTTGAAGTACAGCATTATTCCGATCAATTGATTGTTCCGGGTTTCATCGATACCCATATTCATTATCCACAAACGGAAATGATGGGGGCTTATGGTGAACAGCTACTGGAATGGCTCGATACCTATACCTTTCCAACTGAAATCCAATTTGAAGATCCGGCTTATGCAGAGCAAATTGCACAGTTCTTTGTAAACGAGTTACTCAAAAACGGAACCACAACAGCTCTTGTTTTTTGTACCGTTCATCCACAATCGGTCGATGCTTTATTTAAAGCTGCAGAACAGCATCAGATGCGCTTAATTGCCGGTAAGGTCATGATGGATCGACATGCCCCTGAAGCATTATGTGACACCGCGGAGAGTGGCTATAACGACTCCAAAGCACTCATCGAAAAGTGGCATGGCAAGGGCCGTAACCTGTATGCCATCACGCCTCGCTTTGCCCCAACCTCAACGCCTGAACAATTGGCACGGGCAGGGGAGCTAAAAGCCGAGTATCCTGATGTTTATGTGCATACGCATTTGAGTGAAAATAAAAATGAAATCGCGTGGGTCAAATCATTATTCCCTGAGCAAAACGGCTATTTGGACGTTTATCATCATTATGGTCTGACCGGATCACGTTCCGTGTTTGCGCACTGCGTGCATTTGGAAGATGCCGAGTGGGAGTGTATGCATCAGACCAACTCTGCAATCGCGTTTTGTCCAACCTCGAACTTGTTCCTAGGCAGTGGTTTATTTCCATTAAAGAAAACATGGGAAAAACAGGTGAAAGTCGGCTTAGGCACAGACATTGGCGCAGGCACCTCATTTAACCAACTACAAACCATCAATGAAGCCTACAAAGTTCAACAACTTCAAGGCGATAAACTGTCCGCATTTGAAGCACTGTACCATGCCACTTTAGGGGGAGCAAAAGCCTTAGATCTAGAGGACAAACTTGGAAACTTTGATTTGGGCAAAGAAGCAGATTTTGTGGTGCTCGATTTAAATGCCACGGCTTTACAAGCCTTACGTCAACAACGTGCCAAAAATCTGGAAGATGCTTTATTTGCCCTCATGCTGATGGGTGATGATCGTAATATCCATGCCACCTATGTGTTTGGACAATGTGCGTATGTCAAAGCATAAAACGGCTCGACCGAGACGAAAAACAGCGTTGAAAATTGGACTGATTGCCGTCGCTTGTTTGTGCTTACTCAAGCGTGACAGCACTTCCAAGAAAAACTGATTACATTTTCAACGGCAAAAAAGATGCATCTGCGAGCCAGATGTATTAAAATTGGTTCATCTTTAGAGGTGTTGCAAGTCAACACCTTTTTTATTTTTTTGATTTGCTTTTTTAGGTATCTACCCATGTCTGTTCAAATGAGCGTACTGATTTCCACTGAAGAAATTCAAGCTAAAGTGAAAGAGCTTGGCGCAAAAATTGATGCACACTATGCTAACAGCGACAAAGAGTTGGTGTTAATCGGTCTTTTACGCGGTTCTGTTATTTTTATGGCTGACCTTTGCCGCGCAATTTCAAAACCGCATGAACTCGACTTCATGACCGTTTCAAGTTATGGCGGTGGGACCGTATCTACTCGTGATGTTAAAATCTTAAAAGATTTAGACGGCGACATTAAAGATAAAGATGTCTTGGTGGTTGAAGATATTATCGATTCAGGAAATACCTTAAGCAAAGTTTTAGAAATTTTACAGACGCGCAATCCAAATTCAATCGAGCTTTGTACTTTGGTTAGCAAGCCTTCACGTCGTGAGATTGAACTCGAAGTGAAATTTTTAGGTTTTGAAGTCGAAGATAAATTTATCGTGGGTTATGGTCTGGACTATGATCAAAAATATCGTCATATTCCATTTATTGGCGAAATTGGTCTCTAAGTAAGATCACATACTTAAGAGTGGCCGAAGGCCACTTTTTTTTTATTTTTTTGGCTATTTTGAACAAAAAAACAACAGTTTTTTGCATGTTTAGGCTATAGCTCAGCGCAGTTTTGATTAAAGATAAAGATTGAACATGTCGTAAAAAACAAATACATGATAACAAAAGGAGAGTTACTATGTGGTCACTCATTGTTGCGATTGTTGTTGGTTTTATTGCGGGTTTAATTGCACGTGCGATCCATCCTGGAGATGACAAAGCCGGTTTCATCATGACCACCATTCTCGGGATAGCAGGTTCCTTACTTGCGACCTATGGCGGACGTTTATTAGGTCTGTATGGAGAAAATTCTGCTGCAGGATTTATCGCTTCCGTCATTGGTGCGATCATCGTGTTGTTTATCTATAACCTTGTAACGAAAAAAACCCGCGTCTAATTTTTATAGCACCATTAAAATACCCGCCTATAGACGGGTATTTTTTTTATATTTTATTCATGCCGTACAGCTGAAATTATTTGATCTCTTTTAACATCGATTCTAATTCAGCAGCAGGGTAAGCACCAGTTAAGATCGAACCGTTGGCAAAAACGATTCCCGGTGTACCACCTAGTTTTAAGCTTTTAGCTAATATTAAATTTCGATCAATCGGGTTTGCACAACTTTTCGCTGACTTCGGTTGAATTCCCTTATTGATTAAATTATCCCAGGCCATAGCAGGGTTTGACTCACAAAAAATCTGCTTCGATGGCGCCAACGACTGCGGTTTTATCGCTGTGACAAAAGTATAAATGGTCACATCATTGAGTTTTGCCAGTTCTACTTCAAGCTTCTTACAATATGGGCAATTTGGGTCAGAAAAGATCGCGATTTGGCCCTTTCCATTTCCCCTGACTGTTTTAATCGCATCTTTTAATGGGAGTTTATTCCACTCAGTTTTTTTCTGACTGAGGATCAATTGTTTGGTCAGATTTTTTTGATCTTTTAAACGGATCATAGATCCTGCAATCACATAATCCGCATTTTCACTCAAATACAAAACTTGATCTTCAATAAAACCGCTATATATGCCCGGCATTTCGGTACTTTGAATATTTTCAATTTTTAAACTGGGGTGCTTTTCTGCCAAGAGCTTTTGAACGTGTGCTGCATCTGCCAAAGCAAAAGTCGAAAGGGTGGTACTCAACGCCAACGCACATATTTTTTTCAACATAGACCGAACAACTTCAACATTTAATTGATTCAGCATTCTAAGCCTTAACACTTGAAAGTCTTGGGCTTTTTTCAGTTCATTACGCAATAGCTACATGCCGTTTCACGTGGAACATATTAAGCTGCATCAGGTGAATTAATTTCAACAGACACATGTACAATTTCTTCATGAATCGACAGCGCTTGACGCACTTCATCTGCACTCAATGCCTGACTTGTTTCTAAAGCCACAATACATGAAAACTGACCTTTACCCACTTTCCATACATGTAAATCAGTTACATCGACGTCGACAGGTAATTGCATTAAAACCTCTCGAATCTCATCAACGACAGGGTGATCCATTTCCGCATCCAGTAATGTTTGTCCAGTTTCTTTCATCAGCCCAATGGCCCACTTACCAACAAGTACCGCACCAGCAATCCCCAATAGCGCATCTAAAAATCCCCAGCCCATCCATTTTCCAGCAAATAAAGCCACAATGGCCAACACTGAAGTCACCGCATCAGCAACTACATGCATGAAGGCTGCTTTCTGATTGAGATCGTGATGATGATCATGCTGCTCCTCATGGCTTTGATGGTGATGGTGATGGTGATGGTGATGGTGATGGTGATGGTGATGGTGATGGTGATGGTGATGGTGATGGTGATGGTGATGGTGATGGTCATCATGCAATAACCAAGCACAGATCAAGTTCACCATTAGACCTAAAATCGCAATAGGGATTGCTTCGTTATAATGAATTTGGACCGGGTTGAATAAGCGTTCCACCGAATGAAAGGCCATAAATGCAGCAACGACCATCAATAATATCGCGCTGCTATAGCCCGCTAAAATTTCAATTTTCCAAGTCCCAAAGCTAAAACGAGCGTCTTGGGCATAGTGGCGTGCCGCACGATAGGCAAAATAAGCCAAGCCTAATGCCAACATATGTGAACTCATATGCCAGCCATCTGCCAATAATGCCATCGAATTAAAAATCCATCCGCCAATGACTTCTAACAACATCATGACTGCCGTTAAAATGGTGGCAATTAAGATCCGTTTTTGTGCGAGTGGATTACCTTCATCAAATTGATGATGATGAATTCGGATGGATGGGGAAGTTTTCATTAGGTTCTATGCTTAAATATACTCCCCCATAGTATATTTATTTTCGGGAGAAAGTGTTGAGTCATTTACATCAGGACAAAAAGATTTTAAATCGGGTTAAACGTCTACAAGGTCAGGTCAATGCGGTCGAACTGGCTTTACAGCAACCCAAAGCAGGGTGTATCGAGGTTTTACAACAGGTTGCAGCCATCAAAGGTGCTGTAAATGGATTAATGAATGAACTCATCGAAGCACATTTACGCCATCATGTATTGCCTCAAGATGTTGAAATCAATGAAGTAGAACTGGAAGAATTTGTAAAACTGCTTAAACGCTATGGATAAAGTTACATCTGTGATTTGACCATGGAAAACAATCGGCATTAAACTGAGCCCATATTTCCTTCTTTCTCATGCAGCACAATATTGACCCTATTGGCTGTACCTCTGCGACTTTAAAATGACCACATCTCCCTCTTGGCGACCGTTCATCATGGTGAGCCTTGCACTCTGTATGGGCACTATTGGTACAGCGCTAGCTAGTCCTCTGTATCCCATTTATCAGCAACTTTGGGGACTGCTGCCGAGTCATATCACCTATATCTTTGTTGCCTACATGTTTGGTTGCCTAGCGACCTTGCTGTTTTTAGGTCGTACCAGTAATAGTTTTGGTTTTTTAAGAACCCTGCAAATCGGTATGGCGTGCATCATCTTAGGTTTAAGCTTGTCGGTGTTTGCCAGTAATGCGCTGTGGTTATCTATCGGGCGCTTTATTATCGGGATTGCCTCGGGTTTAATTAGTACTTCAGCCATGCTGGGCTTGGTCTATACCATTCCTGAACAGCATAAAAATAATGCACCGCAGCTGAGTTCAATCATTACCGTGATTGGTTTTGGTCTTGGCCCATTTATTGGTGGGGTGATTGCCCAATTTTCGGAACAACCTTTAGTCACCCCTTATATCCCTGTGATCTTTGGTGGTTCGGCGTGTTTAATAGGGTTATTTTTTATTCGCACACCGAATTTTGAGCCACAGCCTTTTTCAGTGGCACCACATTTGGAATTGCCTGAAAAGCGTGATCATTCACGATTTTATATCGCCGGACTGACTGCCTTTTGTGCATTTGGCTCCTTCAGCTTATTTGCATCACTCGCACCCTCTTTCGTTAAAGATGCAATCCCATGGCATGGCCCTTTGGTCAGTGGTAGTGCCATTGCAAGTATCTTGCTGGTTTCCGCTGTCGTGCAATTTATGGCGAAATCGATTCCTTCTGCAAAATGTGTAAATACCGGCTTAATGGTATTAATACTGAGCTATGCGCTCCTTGCGCTATGTATGACCCAACACTGGAGTGCATTGTTTTTTATTAGCGATATTCTAGTCGGTGTAGGGCATGGCCTGGGGCTTTTAGGCGCATTTGGCTTAGTTCATCAAATGACCAACAATCAAAACCGTGCTGCGGTGATCTCGACCTATTTATTTATTGGATATCTAGGCACCATTATTCCAATTATTGCAGCCGGCTATTTATCTGATCATTTTGGTTTAATCACAGGGGTACTGGGCTTTTGTATTGGTGTCGGCTTGCTGTGTTTATATTTACTGTATCAAAATTTATCGATGAAGAAATTTACAGTATGAAACCCTTAGATACGATTAATTTTCTTCTCTATACATCCATGCCTGTTCAGGAGGAATTTCATCTATTTGATCCTGAATGTAAAAATCAAATTTTTAGTTTTTGATATTGCGGTCATTTTTTTATAGTCAACCTGCATTTCAGGATCTTCTTCCCATTGTTTTAAAAAGGATTCTTTGGGATTCTGTTTGGTTGTTACATGAAAATAAACCACACCACCATCAGATGTTTGTGGATCATGGTTGCCATCTAAAGATAAAATTTTGACATGAATAAAATATGCTTTTAATTCAGAATTTGTATCTTTAGTAGCGTTAGCAAGATTAGGATCTATATCCATTTGATGCTGAGTTTGTATCTGTGTTGATGTTGCAACATCATCAACAGAAGTTAAAGCCGCTTCCTCCTGAGAACAAGCGGCAAGCATCCATGCAAAACAAATCATGATTTTTTCATATTTTTAGCGCATTTATTTACCAATACAAAACGATCCGAAGATCTTGCCGAGTAAATCATCCGCACTGAAATCGCCCGTAATTTCACCTAAGGCATTTTGCGCCAAACGTAGAGATTCAGCCACCAACTCACCCGCATGATAAACCACCAACTGCTCACGTGCTTCTGCAAGATAGCGCTGAGTGCGCTTCATTGCGTCTAAATGGCGTGTTCGAGCAATAAAGGTATCTTCCTCTGGTTGAAAGCCTGCATGCGCTGTAATCGCATCAATAAGCGCTTGAACGCCAGTTTCTTGTTTAGCCGAAACGCGAATATGTCGAAAACCGTTTAAATCGGTCATTTCCGCGGTAGATCCCGTCAAATCGCATTTATTACCAATTAACATCAAACGCTTCGGTTCAATATGATCGGCAAAGTACGCTTGAGCCAATTGTAGTGGATCTTCGCCCTGACTTAAGTCATAGACCAAAAGTAACAAGTCAGCTTGCTCAATTTCTTTAATTGCGCGACGAATCCCTTCTTTTTCGACGATATCACCAGTTTCACGTAAACCTGCGGTATCGGTCAAAGTAATCGGCAAACCATTGAGGCTGATTTTTTCATGTAAAACATCACGTGTTGTACCCGCAATATCCGTCACAATCGCACGTTCAACACCCGCTAAAGCATTGAGTAGTGATGACTTACCTGCATTGGGTTTACCTGCAATCACCACTTGTAAACCTTCACGTAGTAACTGACCTTGACGAGCAGACTGCTGTACAGCATGGACCGAGCTTGCCACTTCATCCAATAAGCCCAAAATCTTACCATCCGCCAAAAAGTCGATTTCTTCTTCAGGAAAATCAATCGCTGCTTCCACATGCAAACGCAAATGGATAAGTTTTTCTAGCACCGTATTGACCTTGCTCGAAAAAGCACCTTGTAATGAACGTACCGCAGAACGCGCAGCAGCTTGTGAGGTGGCATCAATCAGGTCGGCAATCGCCTCGGCTTGCACCAAGTCCATTTTGCCATTTTCAAAGGCTCGCATTGAAAATTCGCCCGCTTTTGCAGCAATAGCACCCAATTCAAGTAACCGTGCCAATAATGCATTTTGAATAACGGGGCCGCCATGACCTTGAAGCTCCACCACATCTTCACCCGTAAAAGAGTGCGGATTTGGAAAGCAAATCACCAAACCTTCATCCATGATTTCATTCGATGCATCATAAAACTTACGGAAACCAGCAAAACGTGCTTCTGGTAAGGATTGCTGCGTTAATGCTTCTGCAATGGCATAAGATTTGGGACCAGACAGGCGAATCACGCCGACACCACCACGACCCGGCGGTGTGGCAATTGCTGCGATGGTGGTTCGGTTTAACATAAAATTTACCTAAAAATTTTCAAACGACAGATAAAGAAAAATCCGCCTAAGATTACCATCTTAAGCGGATTTATTCAGCCCATCAGCAATGCTTAGTTTGCTGAGTCAGCTGCTTCACGTTTTAAACGTTCTTTTTCAACAGATTTGTTAATCAAACCTTGTTGAAGAATAGTAATACTGTTGTTACAGATCCAGTAAAGCACAAGGCCCGCAGGGAAGAACAACATAAATACCGTAAAGATCACTGGCATGATTTTGAAGACTTTCGCCTGCATTGGATCAGCCGGTTGTGGGTTCAAACTTTGCTGAATAAACATGGTTAAGCCCATTAATAGCGGCAAAATAAACCACGGATCCATCGCAGATAAATCTTGAATCCAACCTAACCATGGCGCATGACGAAGTTCAACAGACTCCATCAATACCCAGTACAAAGCAAGGAAGATCGGCATTTGGAGCAATAACGGCAAGCAACCTGATAGTGGGTTCACTTGCTCACGTTTATACAATGCCATCATTTCTTGCGAGAAGCGCATACGGTCTTCACCGAACTCTTCTTTCATGCGTTGCATTTCAGGTGCAATCACACGCATTTTCGCCATAGAGCGGTAGCTCTTCGACGACAATGGCCATAAGATCAGTTTCACCAGAATGGTCAATAGAATAATTGACCAACCCCAGTTACCCACTAAACCGTGGAAAAACTCAAGACCGACAAACAATAATTTCGCAATAGGCCATAACCAACCGTAGTCTACAGTTTGGTTTAAACCAACTGCCAATTCTTTTAATTCAGATTGGATTTTTGGACCTGAATAGAACGTTGCATCTACTTCTGCCACTGTTCCTGCAGGAACATTAATTGCAGGTGATGTGAACTGAATGATGTTCATATCATCAGTAGATTTACGTGACTCAAGTTTCGCAGCATACGGTTGACCATTGGCTTGCGTTAATTTGATCTGTCCAGGAATCCACGCGCTCACGAAGTAATGCTGAACCATTGCAACCCAACCGCCAGTTGCTTCAACATTCAATTTTTCTTCATTAAAGTTAGCAAATTTAAGCTTGTTGTAATGTTCTTCAGGCGAACCCCATGCACCACCAAGGAATGTACCTAAAGTGAAAATACCTTGATCAGATTTACCCGGATCTTCAGAGTTGTCGCGTTTAAGCTGACCAAACATCTGACCTTGCCAGTTCTGAGCACTGCGGTTCACGATTTTATGATTCACGACAACAGGGTATTCACCTTCAGTGAAGTTAAAGGTTTTAATAACCTCTACTCCATCTGCTGTTTTATAAACCATTGGTACTGACAAAACTTTTGCTGTTTGGCCATCTTTACCCTTCACAGCTTTTGCGTCATTTAACGTATATGAAGATTTTTCAATCTCATAGGTTGGACGTCCTTTCGGATTACTATCAGGGCCATTAAGACCAATTAAGCCAGACTGAGCAACATAAGTCCGTTTTGCATCGCTTTCAAGCATTACAAATGGTTCGTCGCTGTCTTTATTTTTGTCATGATTGAGTAATTCAATACGAACAATATCGCCACCCTTTGGATTAATCCAAAGATGGTAAAGGTCAGTTTGTACTGAAATTAACTGTTGACTAACAGGTGCAGTGGCATCTGTTGTTTGTTGTGTAGCAGCATTATTTGCTTGCGGCACATCAGTAGCAGCCGTAGCTGTCTGGCCATTTGGCAAATCGGCAGATACTTCATGCGTTACCACCGCAGCATTTTGCTGAGGTTTTTGTTCCGCATGTCCATAATCTTTCTGCCAAGCCAAAATGAGCAAATATGCGACAACAAACATGGCCCCTAGAATTGCAATCCTGGCCCATTGTTGCATAGGTATTACCCCAAGTGGTTAGAGTGATTTTGGTTCAATAAACGTTCACGAAAGGGTACAGCAACGTGACGCGTTTGAGAATCTATTTGCTGAAATGAAATAAAACGAATTGCTTTTGATGGAACAGGATCATAGCCTGAACCGCCCCAAGGATGACAACGGCAAATACGCTGAACAGCTAGACACACTCCACGTACAGCACCATGTTGATGGACTGCTTCCAAAGAATATTGAGAACATGTTGGAATATAACGACAGCGTGGTCCCAATAAAGGACTAATCGCAATCTGATAGAAACGAATGAGCCAATGCAGTAAACGAACCATTGGTCATCTCTACGCTTGTGGGGAGGTAGCTATTTTTTTATGCTTATTTGCAAGGCGCTGCAATTTTTGCCAAGCAAATTGTAATTGCTGATGCAACTCTGCATTCGGTACCGCCTCTATGCCCATTTTTGGCATAACGACAATATCTAATACATTAGACTGCTGTTGATGCAGGCGAAAACTTTCGCGTGCAAGTCGTTTTACTCGATTTCTTTCATGTGCGCGGCGCACTTTTTTCTTAGCAACAACAATACCCAAACGGCTATTCGGCTGTTCGGAGATTTTTGCTAGAAATAAGAAATGGGGTTGATGCACTTTAAAAAGCGCACCATCGAACACACTTTTATAATCGGCAGCACAGTGTATTCGCACATCTGTGCTAAAGCCGTAAAGTGTTGTCATAACACCCAAGTCTTGACAGTCTTAACTGAAATTAAACAGTTAAGCTGTGACGACCTTTTGCACGACGACGCGCTAATACTTGACGGCCAGCTTTAGTAGCCATGCGAGCACGGAAACCATGAACGCGTTTACGTTTCAACTCAGAAGGTTGGAAAGTACGTTTCATATCGAAACTCCAAAAATGATCTTTCAGTAAAGGTTCGCGATTTTAGTGCTCATTGCTTGAGCTGTCAATGAAAAACACGCTTTCTTTCAAAATCTAGGCTGTGATATATCAAGATAGTATAAGGATTAGAAATCAGTCAGAAAGTTTTAAATTAAAATACCCACAAACTAAATCATTGTATATATTAATTATTTAAGTTATCTTCAAGTTTACTCACAGATTTATCCACAATCTCAAATTTGTCAATTGGTTTTTATGAATTTAAATTTGAATTTAAACTAACCATCAAGTTATCCCCAGAATGGGTCGATCTTATAAATAAATTCAAATTTTAAAATTTAAATTTATTACTATTAGTGTTGATATTTTCTGTGGAAAACGCATTTTTAGATTTAAAAAACAAATAATTACATTGTGGATAACGATGTTTTTATAATTTTGATAGTTTGTGGATAACTTTGTGCTACAATTTATCCACAGCTTGCGGATAAACTTATCCACACGTGATTTAAATTTAAATTTAAACTCAATTTGCGTTTTTTTGATCGATTTCGACTGATTTGTTCATGACAGATGTGGATAAGATGGTTAGAATGGCTGCCCGCTAAGGCGGGGTTGAGTTATTTTTTTCGTACAATGGACTGAAATAGGGGTTTCACATGCTTTGGACAGACTGCTTAACTCGCTTGCGACAAGAGCTTTCAGGAAATGTCTATACAATGTGGATACGCCCACTAGTGGCAGAAGATGCAGGTGATAGTCTAAAACTCTATGCACCGAATCCGTATTGGACACGCTATATTCAAGAGCACCATTTAGAACTGATCTCTATTTTAGCGGAACAGTTGTCTGAAGGTCGGGTACGTAAAGTCGAGATTTTGGTTGATTCACGGCCTGGTGCAATTTTATCTGCAGCTGAACAACCTGCAACAACCACCGCAGCATTAGAGTCAACGCCGCAAGTGTCTGCACCGAATCGTCCTAAAAAAGAAAAAGAAGAGACGTCTTCAAAAAATAACCGTAAGCGTCAGCTTAACCCATTATTTACCTTTTCCTTGTTTGTTGAAGGCCGTTCCAATCAGATGGCGGCAGAAACCTGTCGTAAAGTACTTACACAACCCGGTGCTTCACAACATAATCCCTTATTTTTGTATGGGCCGACAGGTTTAGGTAAAACCCACTTAATGCAAGCAGTGGGTAATGCATTATTGCAAGCGAAGCCGAATGCACGTGTGATGTACATGACGGCTGAAAGTTTTGTACAAGACTTTGTGAGCTCGTTACAGCAAGGTAAGGTCGAAGAATTTAAGAAAAACTGTCGTTCGTTAGATTTGTTATTGGTGGATGATATTCATTTGTTAGCGGGTAAAGAGGCCAGCTTGGTTGAGTTTTTCTATACCTTCAACGCGTTATTAGATGAATCTAAGCAAATCATTTTAACCTCAGATCGTTATCCAAAAGAACTGACTGAGTTGGATCCACGTTTGGTTTCACGTTTTTCGTGGGGCTTATCGGTGGGTGTTGAACCACCAGATATCGAAACTCGTATTGAAATTTTACTGAAAAAAGCGGAAAGCAATGGCGTGGAACTTCCACGTAATTGTGCGCTGTTTATTGCTCAACAAGTGGTTGCCAATGTTCGTGAACTAGAAGGTGCGCTGAATAAAGTTGTAGCCATTTCTCGTTTTAAAGGTACCCCAATCGATCTAGATGTGGTGCGTGAATCATTAAAAGATGTGTTGGCGATTCGTGCACGTACTATTAGTACTGAAAATATTCAGCGTGTGGTGAGTGAATATTTCCGTATTCCACTCAAAGAATTGGTTGGCCCAAAACGTACACGTATTTATGCACGTCCACGTCAGTTGGCTATGGGGCTAGCACGTGAGCTGACAGGGGATAGTTTCCCTGAAATTGGTATGGCTTTTGGTAACCGTGACCACAGTACTGTGATGCATGCCTGTGAAAAAGTACAAAGCCTGCGTGAAGAAGATCCAATCTTCAATGAGGACTATAAAAACTTGCAACGTCTGCTGCAAAGTTAAGTCTTTTTGTTCAAATTCTGTTCTTGCAATGCGGTATATTCTGCCGCATAGTACACTGCTAAAAAATTAATTTATTTTGTCTGTCTTCAGTTTTTAGAGGAATGTATCGTGCGTTTAAAAATCGCGAAAGAAAGCTTACTGAATGTTCTATCACATGTCGTAGGAGCGGTTGAACGTCGCCATACCTTAAATATTTTATCCAATGTAAAAGTGCAGGTAACAGAGCAAGCTTTGACCATTACCGGTTCGGATCTTGAAGTGGAACTGGTTGCCAGCACACCACTTACTGAAGGTGCATGTTTACAAGCAGGGGTGACGACTGTTCCTGCACGTAAATTGATGGATATCTGTAAATCATTACCTTCAGCGGCATTGATTGATTTGCAAATTACTGAAGATCAACGTTGTATTTTAAAATCTGGAAACAGTCGTTTTGTATTGGGTACTTTGCCTGCAGAAGACTATCCATTATTAACCACTGAAAATACTCAAGGCACTCAAGTTGGTGTGACTCAACGTGAGTTAAAGCGTTTATTCGAGAAAACATCTTTTGCCATGGCGGTTCAAGATGTGCGTTTTTATTTGACGGGTACTTTGCTTGAAATTGATGAAAATCAATTGCGTGCAGTAACGACCGATGGTCACCGTTTGGCGATGTGTGAAACAGCGGCAAGCTCGAATGCGACACAAGCAATGCAAGCGATTGTTCCACGTAAAGCCGTAGGTGAATTGCAGCGTCTATTGAGTGTTGAAGACGAGCAATTATCGTTGTTAATTGGTCGTGAATTATTAAATGTAACAATTACCATTGCCAGCCGTGATAAAGAGCAGGGTGATATTACCGTACGTTTCACCACAAAATTGATCGATGGTAAATTCCCAGACTACCGCCGTGTGATTCCACGTGGTGGCGATAAAAACGTGCTCATTGCACATGATGTATTTAAACAATCACTGCAACGTGTAGCGATTTTAAGTAATGAAAAATTGCGCGGCGTATTCTTGAAGTTTGATGCGGACACTTTACAACTTCGTGCCAATAACCCTGAGCAAGATGAAGCAATCGAAGATCTTGCGATTCAATATGCAGATGCACCGATGGAAATGTCGTTTAATGCACAGTACTTATTGGAAGTTCTGAATGTATTGGATGGTGATGATGTTGCAATGACCATGACAGAAGCGAACCAGTCGGTATTGGTACAAGATCCACAGCAACAAGATCAAACCTATGTTGTGATGCCAATGCGTGTTTAATTCGGACTGACGTCTCAATTATTATGCATATCACGCGTTTACATGTAGAACGTGTTCGAAATTTAAAGACGGTTGCACTCTCAGGGTTGCAGCCGTTTAATGTCTTTTATGGGCAAAATGGTTCAGGTAAAACGTCTGTATTAGAAGCAGTACATTTGCTGGCAACTGGACGTTCTTTTCGAACCCATATTCCGAAAAACTATATTCAAAATAATAGCCCTGACGCTGTTGTCTTTGCGCAGTCTGCAACAGACCGCATTGGTATGCAAAAAATGCAGTCGGGCGAGCAAGTGATTAAAGTCAATGGCGACCTAGTGGGGACACAAGGGCAGTTGGCTAAGATTTTACCGCTACAACTCATCGACCCACAAAGTACCGATATTATTGATCATGGTGCGAAGCCACGACGTCAACTTTTAGATTGGTTGATGTTCCACGTGGAACCGGAGTTTTACCATACATGGCAATATTATGCACGGGCATTAAAACAGCGGAATAGTTTGCTGAAATCACGACGTCATTTGAGTTTGTCTGACTTAGAACCGTGGAACAAAATGCTCAGTGACTATGGTGAGATCTTGCATAGTCTGCGCAGTAATGTGGTGGAACAGTGGATTCGATATTTTCAACAAGATCTAGAAGCCTTATTGCCTGATTTAACAGTGACACTGGAATACAATGCAGGCTTTCATGCCGAAACAGGGCTGTTGAATGATCTGACCAATCAGCATTTTAAAGACTGCGAGCGTGGCTATACCGAGTATGGTCCGCACCGTGCAGATTTAAGGTTAAAAACCGCTATGGGGGATGCTGATGTTGTGCTCTCTCGTGGGCAAAAAAAGTTATTGATCATGGCGTTAAAACTGTCACAGATTGCAATGCTACATGCTTGTAATAAGGAAACTGTGGTATTATTAGATGATCTGACAGCAGAATTAGATTTAACCGCACAACAGCGTTTAATTGAGCGTTTAAGCCATCTTGGTAGTCAAGTTTTTATTACCACTTTAGACCATGATTCAGTGCAAAAACACTTACATGATTTATCTATTTCTTATCAATTATTCAAAGTTGAAAATGGTACGGTGCAGGCTGTTGTGCAATGAAATACCACCTTTGGATAGACCTATTTTTCACTAGGGAGAAACCATGAGTTCAGAAGATCAAGCTGCTTCTCAAACAGAACAAACCATAGAAAAAGCTTATGATTCCTCTAGCATCAAAGTATTACGTGGTCTAGACGCTGTACGTAAGCGTCCGGGCATGTATATTGGTGATACTGACGATGGTACTGGCCTACACCACATGGTGTTTGAAGTTGTCGATAACTCAATTGATGAAGCATTGGCAGGTCATTGTGACGAAATTCAAGTCACCATTCATGAAGATGAATCTGTAAGCGTATCGGATAACGGCCGTGGTATTCCTACCGACATTCACCCGGAAGAAGGTGTTTCTGCAGCAGAAGTGATTTTGACGATTCTGCATGCGGGCGGTAAATTTGATGATAACAGCTATAAAGTTTCCGGCGGTCTACATGGTGTAGGTGTATCCGTGGTGAATGCGCTTTCAAGCAAGCTCGAATTAACTATTCATCGTGCGGGTCAAATCCACCAGCAAGAATATAAACACGGTGATTCCGTGTATCCATTAAAAGTGGTGGGTGAGACAGATCGTACAGGTACACGTATACGTTTCTGGCCAAGTGCTGAAACCTTCAGTCAAACGATTTTTAATGTCGATATTTTGGCGCGTCGTTTACGTGAATTATCTTTCCTGAATGCAGGTGTGCGAATAGTACTACGTGACGAACGTATCAATTTAGAACACGTTTATGACTATGAAGGTGGTTTGTCTGAGTTTGTAAAATATATTAACCAAGGCAAAACCCATCTGAATGATATCTTCCACTTCACTACTCAAGCCGATAATGGCATTGGTGTAGAAGTTGCATTGCAGTGGAACGATTCTTATCAGGAAAATGTTCGTTGCTTTACCAATAACATTCCACAAAAAGATGGCGGTACGCATTTAGCGGGTTTCCGTGCTGCATTAACCCGTGGCTTAAACAGCTACATGGAAAGCGAAAACTTACTCAAAAAAGAGAAAGTGGCGGTTTCTGGTGATGATGCGCGTGAAGGCTTAACTGCAATTGTTTCGGTGAAAGTGCCTGATCCAAAATTCTCTTCGCAAACCAAAGAAAAATTGGTGTCGAGCGAAGTGAAAACTGCGGTTGAACAAGCCATGAATAAATCGTTCTCTGAATATCTTTTAGAGAATCCACAAGCTGCTAAATCGATTGCAGGCAAAATTATTGATGCAGCACGTGCGCGTGATGCAGCGCGTAAAGCACGTGAAATGACTCGTCGTAAGAGTGCGCTTGATATTGCGGGCTTGCCCGGTAAATTGGCAGATTGTCAGGAAAAAGATCCTGCCTTGTCTGAACTTTACTTAGTCGAAGGTGACTCTGCGGGCGGTTCTGCAAAACAGGGCCGTAACCGTAAGATGCAAGCGATTTTGCCACTTAAAGGTAAAATCCTCAACGTGGAACGTGCACGTTTTGACAAGATGATTTCTTCTCAAGAAGTGGGAACATTGATTACCGCTTTAGGCTGTGGCATTGGCCGTGAGGAATATAACCCAGATAAACTGCGTTATCACAAAATCATCATTATGACCGATGCCGACGTCGATGGTTCGCACATTCGTACGTTACTGTTGACCTTCTTCTTCCGTCAAATGCCAGAACTTGTGGAACGTGGTTATATTTATATTGCACAGCCACCGTTGTATAAGCTGAAAAAAGGCAAGCAAGAACAGTACATCAAAGATAATGATGCGCTTGAGACTTACCTGATTTCAAATGCAATTGATGAGCTTGAATTACACATCAGTGCAGAAGCGCCAGCCATTCGTGGTGAGGCTTTAGCGGGTGTGATTGCGGATTATCAAACCTCTCAAAAGAGCTTGCATCGTCTGACTGTACGTTATCCTGCAAGTGTGTTGGATGGCTTATTGGCAGTAGAAGGCTTTAAGTTAGATCAAGCAAATAACCAAGACTATGTACAGACTTGGGGTGAGCAACTACGTGCCAATATTGAGAAAACTCAACCTAGCCTACGTCCTGAATTAAGCTTAGAAACTTTTGAGCATGAAGATACTGAAGGCAATAAGTCAGCGACCTATTTCCCGCGTATTACCATCTATGTTCATAATTTACCGCACCAATACTTGTTAGATTCAGGTCTATTGGGTTCAGGTGAATATGCGCGTTTACTCAAAAATTCGAAGAGTTGGTTCACATTATTGGAAGAGGGTGCTTACCTACAAAAAGGCGAGCGCAAAATTCCAGTGAGCAGCTTCCATCAGGTTTGGCAAAACATCCTACAAGACTCACGCCGTGGCATGATGATTCAGCGCTATAAAGGTTTGGGTGAGATGAATGCTGAACAGCTTTGGGAAACTACAATGGATCCTGAGAACCGTAACATGCTGCAAGTAACGGTACAGGATGCCATTGAAGCTGATCGTATGTTCTCTTGTTTGATGGGTGATGATGTGGAACCACGTCGTGCTTTCATTGAAGAAAATGCGTTAAATGCGGATATTGATGCCTAAATTCTGATTACAGAATCATTCAAAAAAGCACTCTTCGGAGTGCTTTTTTTTGTGCTATCTTAAATAAAATTGAATATTAAATCGCCAATTTGTGTTTTATAAAATTGACTTATTCTGATGCTAAGCTCAAATCAAATTGAACTTAGCAGCTAAAAATAAGAGGTCTATATATGATGGACAATCAACTTGAACACATTCGTGATATCTGGGTAAATGCATTTTTTACCGGAAATTATACTGTTTTAGCCGAATACGAAGATGAGCACTTTAAGGTGGTTTATGAGCAAGACGGGCGTGTCGAAAGTAATTATGTCCGCTATGAACGTATTGCACATGCAGTAAAAAATGGGGTTTGGAAACCACAAAAACCAGACGTAGAATTTGAAGATTATGAGTTTAATCGTGACCAAACTGAGTGCAAAATTTTAATTGGTTTAGCCGAAACACAGCAGAAAATACAGGAAATCTGGCATTTTGATCAGACCTGGAAAATACAAGAATTACGTTTTTTAAAGGCAAAAAAAGCCCATCCTTCTGCCTTATCTTAAACAATAAAAAGTTTAAATTAATGTAGTCAGTGGAGATAAAATGCATCCATCTTGCAAATGTGGATAAGTTTTGTGAATTTTCACATTTAATAGTGTTCAACATCAAAGTTATTTATAATTGTGGATAATATTATTTAAAAATATTTATCCACAAAAAGGTGGTTCGATATTTTGAATTTAAAAAATAAAAATAAAAATGAATTTAAAACTAAGATTTGAATTTAAAAATGGCTTTTGTGGATAACTGCGGCAATGAGTTTGATGTGAAGTATATTTTTTGAATTCATTTACAAAATTAGGGTAAAAGCTATCGCTGAATTTTTAAATTCTTTACGAATAGAAATGCCTTAACGATGCAATAACCAGTTGGATATGAACATTCGATTTTTTTTAAATATTTTTTAGATTTATAATGTGATTATTATTGTGAAGTATAAATAAAAAATCGCCGTGGAACATTTAAATTTCACGGCGATTGATTTTTTGAGTTTAAGTTAGGTTTTCTTAATAATGCAAATCTATGGTTTTGCTTTTTAAATTAAGCCTCAAAACTACTTTCCATTTCTTCTAATTCCATCATTAATTCAAGCATTTGCTCTTCGACAGATTCAAGTTTGGCTTTTAATTCTGTTTGCTCATTCATAAGTTTGAGTAAGTCATCTTTACGACTGGCTTCATATAAAGCACTGTCTGCTAATAATTCCTCGATTTCGTTTAAGCGTGGCTGAATTTTGCTGATTTGCGCTTCATTTTTTTCAATGTTTTTACGAATCGGGCGGGTCAATTCACGCTGACGTGCAGCTTCTTTACGCTGCGCTTCTTTATCGACTTTGGAAATCGTCGGTTTAGTTTCAACTTGAGATTTGATGGGAATAGGGGCTTGTTGGCTATTTTTCATCATGTCGATTCGCGCTTGACGCAGCCAATCGGCATAAGCCACGAGGTCACCATCAAATTCGCGACATTTCCCATGATGTACCAACAATAATTCGTCACAAACGCTGGCAATCAATTGACGTTCATGCGAAACCAAAACCACAGCACCTTCAAAATCTTGCAGCGCCATAGTCAGGGCATGACGCATATCAAGGTCTAAATGGTTGGTCGGTTCATCTAGAATTAAAACATTGGGGCGCTGCCAAACAATCAAAGCCAAAGCCAATCGTGCTCGTTCACCGCCTGAAAAGCCTTCACTTGGCGTATCCATGCGTTCGCCACTAAAACCAAAGCTACCTAAGAATGAACGTAATGCCGCTTCACTGATTTTTTTGTCAGCAATTCGAGATAATTGCAACATCGGGCTGGCATTGCCATCTAAAGCATCCATTTGATGCTGCGCAAAATAGCCAATATTCAACAGTTCAGAAGCTTTGCGCGTCCCTTGTAATAAAGGAAGATCACCAACTAAGGATTTAATTAAGGTTGATTTACCCGCACCATTCATCCCGAGTAAACCAATTCGGCTGGTTGGGGTAATTTGCAGGTTTACATTGGTCACGATCAGTTTGTCGCCATAGCCAATATCTGCGTGTTCTATTTGCAGCAGCGGTGAACTCATTTTGGTCGGTTCACGGAAACTAAAGGTAAATGGTGTATCGATATGCGCAGCAGAAAGTTCCTGCATGCGTTCTAATTGTTTAATACGGCTTTGAGCCTGCTTAGCTTTAGTCGCTTTGGCTTTAAAACGGTCAATAAATTTTTGGAGATGCGCACGAGTTTCAAGTTGTTTTTCATAGGCTTGTTGTTGTTGTGCCAAGCGCTCAGAACGGGTGCGTTCAAAGGTTGAATAGTTACCGGTGTAAAGCGTCAGCTCTTGATTTTCGATGTGTAAAATATGATCAGTCACCGCATCTAAGAAATCACGGTCATGTGAAATCAAGATCAGTGTGCCTTCATAAGCTTTTAACCAATCTTCTAACCACAAAATCGCATCTAAGTCTAAGTGGTTGGTTGGTTCATCGAGTAATAAAAGGTCAGAGCGGCTCATTAGGGTACGCGCAAGGTTTAAACGCATACGCCAACCACCTGAAAAGCTTGAAACATTGAGCTGGGACTGATGTTCAAAGAATCCCAGGCCGGCCATCAGTTGTGAGGCTTTGGATGGTGCTGTATAGCCATGGATTTCATCAAATCGGCCATATAAGTGTGCCAACGCTTCATTGTCTAATTGTTCTGGATGTTCAAGTTTATGTTGTATATCCCAATATTCCTCATCGCCTGAAAGAACGAAATCAATCGCTTTCATATCGAGTGCTTTGATTTCTTGTGCCATATGAGCGACGGTCCATACCGCAGGACGAGTCAATGAGCCGCCATCAGATTCCATTCCACCTAAAAGCGCAGAAAAAAGAGTGGATTTACCCGCACCATTTACACCTGTTAAGCCGATTTTCCAGCCTGGATGCAATTGCATAGATGCTTTTTGAAATAAAACACGCCCACCGCGACGAATGGAAAGTTGGTCTAACTGAATCATGGAACTAACTAAACAAGAAGAATGTGGGGCTATTCTAATGGATGGCTTGGCAAAAAAAAAACAAAGCATCGCAACCATCTGAAAAAATGTGACAGATTCCACGTATTTAGGTATATTGAACGGGCTATAGTATTAAAAAAATATTTCAAGTTGTTGTTTTAAATGGATTAATAAAACATATTGGGAATATAAGAAATGAGAAAAGGAATTTTAATTTTATCGCTTCTTTCAGGTGTGATGTCTGCACAAAGCTATGCCAATCAGAAGGTTTGTGTGTTCGATTTACTTGGAAAAGCGGGGGAATCTTATAAGCTGATGGAAGAGTGGTCTCTGGCCAGTAAGGCATGGGGAGCACAAGTTCAACTGATTTCATATCAAGATGAATCCAAAGTCGATAAAGATTTTAAAGAAGGGAAATGTGACGCGTTTTATATGACCTCGATGCGGGCACGTGCGTATAACAAATTTGCCGGTTCGATTGATGCCATTGGCGGTGTACCGAATAATACCATCGCGCAAAAAGCCATTACCTATGTCTTAGATAAACGGAACAGTAAACGACTGATTAGCAATCTAGGGAAAGATAGTTATGAAGTGGCAGGGATCGGGCAAATTGGTTCAGCCTACATTTTTGTCCGTGATCGCAATATCAATAATTTAGAAAAAGCTGAAGGTAAAAAATTTGCCATTTTGCATTATGATTATGCGCAAAAAGTGATGGTAGACCGTGTTGGCGCTGTGCCAGTGATGTCAGAAATTTCTAATTTTATTCGCAAGTTTAATCAGGCCGAAGTTGAAATTGTGGCTGCGCCAGCTTATGCCTTTAAGCCACTCGAAATTTCAAAAGGCTTAGGCACTACCGGGGCGATGGTAAATTTTCCTGTGGTGAATGTCACGGCAGACCTGATTATTCGTAATAATAAATTCCCAGAAGGTTTTGCTGAACCTTCTCGGCAATGGTTTGTTAAGCAATTACCAAAAAGTTTTGCCATGGTGAAACGTATGGAAGCTGAAATTCCTGCCAAATATAAGATGAATCTCAGCAAAGATGATCAGTTGAAGTATCAGAAAATATTGCGTGAAGGACGGATGGATTTAACCAAACAAGGGATCTATGACTCCACCATGATGACGGTACTAAAAAAAGCCCGTTGTACGATTGAGCGAACCAATTTTGAGTGTTCAGTGGCGGGTGAATAAGCTTTTTTCTGTATTTCTTTGTAAATTTTGATGCAATCGCTGTAAATGCTAAAATCCATTTTTACAAATATAAGATGATGATTATATTTATAATTTTACTTCATATAAAAAGTGATATACATCACAGAAAAACAGAATATGCCAAAATGACATAAATAAATGGAGTAAATGCTCTATTTTTTTTAAATTAACTTGCTTAATATCGGGCTTGTGTAAGGACACCTCTGAACCATAAAAAGATTTGAAAGGAAAATAGAATGAAAAAAACGCTCCTATCATTGGCTACGTTTGCTGCAATTGGCTTTGCTGGTTCAGCTCAGGCAGCAAAAGTAGATATCTGTGTATTTGACTTACTGGGTAAGTCAGGCGAGTCATATCAAATGGCTCAGGAATGGGCGCTTGCAGCAAAAGGCTGGGGTGCTGAAATTAACTTAATTCCGCGTCAAGACGAAGCAGTAGCCGACAATGACTTTAAAGCAGGTAAATGTGACGGCGTATTTATGACGGCGATGCGTGCCCGTCAGTACAATAAATTTGCAGGCTCTATTGATGCGCTGGGTGGCGCACCAAGCAATGCGATTGCACAACGTGCGATTACCTTTGCATTAGACCAACGTAATGCTGCAAAAATGGTCAGCAATCTAGGTGGTAAGAAATATGAAGTGGCGGGTATTGCCCCACTAGGTTCAGCGTTCATCTTTGTCAAAGACAAAAAAATTGACTCAATTGAAAAAGCAGCAGGTAAAAAGTTTGCAGTTTTAGGCTATGACGAAGCACAAAAAATCATGGTGCAACGTGTCGGCGCTCAAGCTGTGATTTCAGATGTATCTAACTTTGTGGCGAAGTTTAATAATGGTCAGGTAGATATGGTGGGTGCGCCTGCATATGCCTACAAACCATTAGAGATCTATAAAGGTTTAGGTACCAATGGTGCGATGTTTAACTTCCCAGTTTTACAAGTGACTGCGGACTTTATTATTCGTCCTGATCAGTTCCCTGCAGGCTTTGGTCAAAAATCACGTGATTGGTTTGTGAAACACTTACCGAAGAGTATCGCGATGATTAACCGTCTAGAAGCGGGTATTCCTGCGAAATATAAACTTAACCTAAGTGCAGAAGATAAAACCAAATATCAAAAATTACTGCGTGAAGGTCGTATGGATATGACGAAGCGTGGCATTTATGATGCAGGCATGATGTCTGTTTTGAAAAAGGCACGTTGTTCTGTCGATAAAGCCAATTTTGAATGTTCACTTGGCGGCGAATAAGCTGATATTTAAAGAAAAAAAGTCTGGATTTATCCAGGCTTTTTTTTGCAAATTTACAGGTCATTCTCGCCATTGAGTGAGCAAAATATTCAGGTAATCTAAATTCAAATCGAGGGCTGTGAGTCAATTGAATCGAACTCAGCATGACCCAAAATTCAAAAAATGGTTAAAAAACAAAAACAGTAAAAAAACAAGGAAAGTCAGTATGAAACAATGGACAAAGGCATTGAGCGTTGCTGCTGCATTAATGGCGGTAAATGGCGTAGCTCAAGCGAAGCAAGTGGTATGTGTATTTGATTTGGTTGGTAAAAATGGTGATGTTTTTACCCTGATGAAAGATTATCAATTGGCGGCAAAAAACTGGGGCGCAGACATTGAGCTCCGCGTCGGTCAAAATGAAGCGGTGATTGCAGAAGATTTTAAAGCTGGTAAATGTGATGGGATCAGTGTTACTGGTATGCGTGGTCGCCAATTCAATAATTTTACCGGTTCTTTAGATGCCATTGGTGCGATTCCAGATTTGAAATTGGCCGTAAAAGTTATGCAAGGTCTTGCAAGTCCAACATTTGCTAAGAGCATGGTCAATAGTAAATATGAAGTGGCAGGTGTGATACCTGTTGGTGATGCCTACCTGTTGGTGAATGATCGTAGTATCAATACTGTCGCTAAAGCCGCAGGTAAAAAAATTGCGGTGCTTGACTACGATGAAGCACAGAAAATTATGGTGCAGCAGGTCGGGGCTCAAGCGGTCAGTGCCGATGTAACCAATTTTGGCGCTAAATTTAACAATGGTCAGGTGGATATTATTGGTGCTCCTGCAGCTGTGTTCAAACCATTAGAATTACATAAAGGTTTAGGCAGCAAAGGCGCAATTGTCAATTATCCAATTTTACAAGTGACGGGAAATATTATTATTCGCCCAGATAAATTCCCAGCGGGGTATGGGCAAAAATCACGTGATTGGGTCAAAACACAATTACCTCGTGCATTCACGATATTAGGCAAAATGAAGTCAGAAATTCCAGCCAAATATTGGATGGATGTTCCAACAGCAGACAAAGCTGGTTATCAAAAAATGATGCGTGAAGCGCGTATCGATTTGACTAAACGTGGTATCTACGACAAGCGAATGATGAAACTATTATGGCAATTCCGCTGTAAACAAGACCCTAAAAACTTCGAATGCGCATTACAGGAAGAAAACTATAAATAACTTTTAAATGAATCTTGAGAAAAATACTCTGATTTAACTTTAAACTGTGAAGACTGACCATATATTGAGTATGTTATACTTGAAATATGGTCTTTTCTTTTTAAAGACACCCCAATGACTCAGAGGAATCCATCATGAATGCTCAAGCACTTGTGCTGACTGACAATGCTGCCAATAAAGTACGCCAATTGCGTGAGAGTGAAGGTAATCAAGACCTTATGTTACGTGTATATGTGACTGGTGGTGGTTGTTCAGGTTTCTCATATGGGTTTAATTTTGCTGAAAGCCAAAACGAAGATGATGCTGAATTTATCAATGGTGATGTGAAGATGTTGGTTGATTCACTGAGCTATCAATATTTAGTTGGTTCAACAGTCGACTATATTGAAGGTCTTGAAGGTTCTCGATTTGTGGTTCAAAACCCGAATGCGACAACCACGTGTGGATGTGGATCTTCATTCTCGATCTAATCGCGATGATGAATTGAGCCATAAAAAAGCCCTCATTTAGAGGGCTTTTTTAATGTTTAAAATCGATATTAGGCTTCAAATTTTAGTGCTTCTAATAGATCTAAAATTACGGTAGTCACGTCTTGAGTCAATTGATAATTATTAAAAATTTCATATGCCGTAATGGTGACATCGGTATCACTCGGAAGCAGGCGTTGTTCTTCTTCGATGAGGTCACGGATCGGCAATAGGGTTTGTTTGACCTGTAAATGCAAGACATCTTTAAACTCAAGATTTTCGTCTTCGAGCTCAATTAATTGCTCATTAAAAAAGGGTAAAAGTACCGCATGGAGATAAGGTTGAATGTCTGTAATATCAAAAATCTCAATATCACGGGTTTGTTCAATCGTGCTGATGTGGTCATTCACTTCAATTAAGATATGGTAGTAACTCACATTGCTCTCCACGTAAGATGTCATTGATATAAGGGAATTATTGCAAATCAACAATAACATGAAATGCTAATTATTGTTGGTGAATCCTATAATATCCTTATAGATTGTATGGTTTTTTTTGCTCAGGGTGTTCTAACGATAATATAGTAAGCCTTGGTCTGCTGGCATCAGTTTAAAGTTTTCTAATTGTTGCGCGCCTAAGATTGGGTACATTAATGCAGCAGGGTCATTATGGTGAGATAAGCCGAGAGCATGTCCGAGTTCGTGGGCAAGGGTAAGGCGTAAATCATCTTCGGCATCAAATTGATAAATCTGAATCTGATCCCCCATAAAAACGCCTTTATGAAACTCTCGAGCAGGAAAGCGCTGACTGGCTTGTATCACGCCTGCATTATATTGATCGATTTGCTGGTTATAGCTTAAGACTTGTTGGTTAAATTGATCATTTTGCTGATTAAATCGATCTATTTCTTGGTCTAATTGCATCGCTTGTGCTTTAACTTGCTCAAGTTCTCTTTCAACGCGTTGCATATTGGGGTTTTGTGCATGCTCTATTCGGCTCCAATTCATACGTTCTTGCGACAGCTGTGCGATTTCCGCACGGATCATGGCTTGTTTTGATCGGAGCTGTTGCTCATTCATCTCCAGACCTTTTCTCGAATTTGCTAAGTTCTCGGCATATAAATCATTACGGGCTTTATCTGCGGCTAAGGTCTTTTGGACTTGCTTATAGGCATTGTATTGCTCTTGGCGATCATCATAAATTAGATGGATCGCCAGTTGTGCATTTGGGTCATAGATAAATAACGGTTTGAGTGTCCCTTTATGCCATATCTCTGCGGCTTCTTGGCTAAGTTGAATGACTTGTTGCTGGCTTAATCCAAAACGCGGATCGACATCAGCAACCCGATAACGCAGTCGGGTATCGAGAGGGTGTAAAAGTCGATCTGAAATTGAATTAAATTTCAGTTGAGGATGCTGCTTGGTTTGATAGATCCACCAAGTACTCAAAACGATGACAACAATAATTAAAATCAAACGCATAGCGTCGCAAAACTTGATTATTTTGCATTAATTTAACTGAAATTTAGCGCTATGCAAATCTAAGTATAGACAGATTGGCAGTCGAGAAGAATGTCGCTGTTTGAACTTTAGCGTGTTATTTGAATATTGCCTGATGCAGATAAAATCATCCACAAAAAAAACCGCGCTTTCGCGCGGTCTTTTTGAGCTTTGAAAGACTCAGTTAAAGCGACAAATTATTTTTTGTCATCTTTCACTTCAGTGAACTCAGCATCTACAACGCCGTCATCTGCTTTTTGAGCTTGACCTTCAGCGCCTTGGAAAGCGTTAGGATCAAAACCTTCAGCACCGCCTTGACCTTGTGCAGCTTCATAAGCACGTTGAGTGATCGGCATAATGATGTTTTGAAGTGCTTCAGTTTTCGCTTTGATTGCATCTACATCGTTTTCTTTAGTCGCTGCTTCGAGCTCAGCTACAGCAGCATCGATTGCAGATTTCTCATCAGCAGTTACCTGTTCACCAAGATCTTTTACTGCTTTTTGAGCAGAAGAAACAAGTGCATCAGCTTCGTTACGTGCTTTCGCTAATTCTTCAAATTTACGATCTTCTTCAGCATTCGCTTCAGCATCTTTGATCATCGCTTCAATTTCAGCATCGCTCAAACCAGAGTTAGCTTTAATTTGAATTGATTGCTCTTTACCTGTGCTCTTATCTTTTGCAGATACTTTCAAGATACCATCAGCGTTGATGTCAAATGATACTTCAATTTGTGGTACACCACGTGGAGCAGGTGGAATATCGCCCAATTGGAAGTTACCCAACAATTTGTTTTGTTGAGCCATTTTACGTTCACCTTGGTAAACTGAAATGTCTACAGCTGGTTGGTTGTCTGCAGCAGTTGAGAACACTTGAGATTTCTTCGCAGGAATCGTCGTGTTTTTCTCAATGATCGCTGTTAACACGCCACCCATTGTTTCAATACCAAGTGTAAGCGGAGTTACGTCAAGAAGAAGTACGTCAGTTTTATCACCTGAAAGTACTGCACCTTGAATCGCAGCACCCATCGCTACAGCTTCATCTGGGTTCACGTCTTTACGTGGCTCACGGCCGAAGAACTCTTGTACTTTTTGTTGTACAAGTGGCATACGAGACTGACCACCCACCAAGATTACATCAGAGATGTCAGAGGTTGAAAGACCTGCATCTTTAAGTGCAATCTTACATGGCTCAATCGTACGAGCAACCAATTCAGCAACTAAACCTTCAAGTTTAGAGCGAGTCACGTTGATCACTAAGTGTTTAGGACCAGTCGCATCTGCTGTGATGTATGGAAGGTTGATTTCTGTTGCATTCGAAGAAGAAAGCTCGATTTTTGCTTTTTCAGCAGCTTCTTTTAAACGTTGAAGTGCAAGCGGATCTTGTTTCAAGTTTACGCTTTGTTCTTTCTTGAACTCTTCAACCAAGTATTCAATTAATGCATTATCGAAGTCTTCACCACCAAGGAATGTATCACCGTTTGTAGACAATACTTCGATTTGTTGGTCGCCATCAAGGTCAGCGATTTCAATGATTGATACGTCGAAAGTACCACCACCTAAGTCGTAAACCGCAACTTTACGGTCGCCTTCTTTTTTGTCCATACCGAACGCAAGTGCAGCAGCTGTTGGTTCGTTGATGATACGTTTAACATCTAAACCAGCAATTTTACCTGCATCTTTAGTCGCTTGACGTTGAGCATCGTTAAAGTACGCAGGAACAGTAATTACCGCTTCAGTTACTGTTTCACCAAGGTAGTCTTCAGCTGTTTTTTTCATCTTTTTCAAGATTTCAGCAGAGATTTGTTGTGGTGCAAGTTTCTTGTCGTTTACATCAACCCAAGCATCGCCATTGTCAGCTTTGATGATTTTGTAAGGTACAAGGCCGATATCTTTTTGCACAGCTTGGTCTTGGTACTTACGACCGATCAAACGTTTGATTGCAAATAATGTGTTTTTAGGGTTAGTCACTGCTTGACGCTTAGCAGATTGACCGACAAGGATCTCGCCATCTTTATACGCAATAATAGATGGGGTTGTACGAGCGCCTTCAGCGTTGTCGATTACTTTTACTTTGTCGCCTTCAAGTACTGCTACGCAAGAGTTTGTAGTACCTAAGTCAATACCAATGATTTTCGCCATTTGGATGTTTCCTCTAAAATTCTTTTACGATGTTTTCGCTTGTTATCCGATATGAGAGCCAATCAAAAATTTTCAAGTAATATTGGTTAAAATTTTTAATTCGTCTCAGAAAATTTGTCTTTATGCACCAACCATAACCATAGCAGGGCGTAATAGGCGACCGTTTAAACTATAGCCTTTTTGCAATACTGTTCCGATTTCATTCGATTTGGCATTTGGATCGATGCCCACAGCTTGGTGAAGATCTGCATTGAAACCATTTGCAGTATCCACAGCAACCACACCAAATTTCTCTAAAGTGCTGAGCAATGATTTCAGTGTAAGTTCTACACCTTCAGATAAACCTGATTTTTCATCACCTGCCGCAGCAATCGCGCGTTCAAGGTTATCAACTGACTCAAGCAATTGTTTTGCAAATTTTTCCAGCACAGTATCTTTATGCTTTTCAGATTCGCGTTGAATGCGTTCTACACTTTTTTGCGCTTCATATACGGCATTTGCAGTACGTGCTTTTTCAAGTTTTAAGCTTTCTTCTAAATTGGTGATTTGTGCTTGTAAATCTTCAACTGAAACTTCAGCTTGCTCGTTTTCAGCTTGAGTTTGCTGTTCTGCTTGCTCTTGTTGAAGATCTTGAGCGTCTTGGTTTTGCTCAGTCGCCATTGATTTACTCCGTTTAAATGGGTTCTTAAACATGTTCAGTCCTTATAGCTGTGCGTTCAAACGACATCGATGCGTAACTGCCATGCGTTTTGAATTCATGATTAATAAAAGAAATCGGGGCAGGGGATAAAAATTCAAGCGAAGTCAGCGATTAAATGCAGTTTTTTATTCAAATAAATGGTTTTTCAGCAAAATATCGACTGCAAAATTAAATTCTATGAAAATATAAATTATTGATTTGAATGTATAATCATTTTTTGATCGGATTTACAGATTTTCATCATAAATTTTAACGGTTTCTCTTTGTGCCTGAAAATTTTCATAATTTATCTATCGGAAGTGACCATATCCACTGGAGAGAGGGATATGGTGACTACCTCTAGATTTTAGAAACACTTTTCCATGCTGATTTCCCAAGAATCAGCATTTTTTTTTTCCTCAAAAAATAGTGGTTAATATTTATACATAAAAACTCTTAGTATCAGTTTTATTAAATATTTCACAAAAAATGATCAGCACAGTATTCTTTGTTTCAGATTCTATCGCTGTAGTTTCTTAATTTATTTCAAATGTGTTTTTCATGGCCTGCTTCTCTCATAAGCAGGCTTTTTTTTTGCATGAAATTTATAAAAACAGCCACTTAAGTAACTGAGTTGCAAGTTTTGTTGGACTTTGTTGTATTCAAAAGCTGAGATCACGCTTTATTTAAAACCATGTATATTTATTTTATTAATAAAAAACAAAGCACTTGAGTTAAAAAAATGATGTAAAGCCTTAAAATGAAAGAAAACCGCCTAATTAATAAAACATTTCATAAGCTGTACCGTGCCTCGTACAAAGTACAACTCAGAAGGTGGGAACTTCACAGAATTTTTTTCCATTATGACTCGGGCAAAGTTGAGCTTTGCTTTTAATGATTCAATGAAGGAAATAATGAAGATGAAAAAAATTGGTTTATTCGCTGTCGCAGTTTTAGGTTTTGGTTTAGCTGCGGTGGGTTGTACTTCTCAAGAAACTGTAGAATCTCCGGAAACCGCACAAGTAACGTCTGCAACTGAAGCATCTGTAACAACAGAGCAATCGGGTGCTGTGGTTCAAGCAGATCCATCAGCTCAAGGTACTGAAGTTCAATCTGCGCCTGCACCACAACCTACAGTTCAGCAATAAGATTGTTTAATGCTCTCTGACCTGTAACAACAGGCAGTCAAGAATAGACAGAAGATAGGATGCCTCTTCTGTCTATTTTTTTCTATTGCTTTTTTTACCTATTCTATTTTTAGTGAACGAAAAAAAAGCCCATCATGTAGATGAGCTTTTTACTTTTAACCGATCTGCAAAAACAACAATTAACGGCGATTTTCCCACGCGCGACGACGTTCTTCAGCCGCTTTACGTTGTTGATCTGATGCCTTTCTTAAATCTTGAAAATTTTTTTGCGCTCTTGCTCAATTTGTTTTCTACGATCTTGACTGGCTTTACGGCGCTGTTCTTCTAAGCGCTGACGCTCTTTGCTGACTTTTTGACGATCTTGTTCAGCACGTTTACGACGTTCAGCTTCAGAGTATTTACGCTGTTGTTCTAGACGTTGACGTTCGAGTTCGTTTTTACGACGATCCCACTCTTGTTGATTTTTACGATTTTGTTCCCAGTTACGCTGGTCAAGTTGCTGCTTTCTACGTTCGAGCTCTAAACGATTACGTTGTTGTTGCTGACGTTCCCATGTACGGCGGTCTTGTTCATAACGACTGTCGTAACGGCGATCATAACGATTGTCATAGCGTCGATCATTATGATCATAACGGCGGTCATAACGTTGATCATAACGTCCATCGTAGTAACCATCTTCAGGGAATGCTACGCAGCCTACAGCCAAAAAAGCAGTCGCAAAAGACAGAAGGATGATCTTTTTAGCCATGGTGAGTATCCTTTATCGAGAATGGGTTAGCATAATCAACCCATAAAACTTGGGTAAATTGTCAATGACAACTCTATAAAAGAAGATTAGCTTAACTAGGTCTGTACTATGTATGTCGATGTTGAGACTTATATGTGAATATGGTCACATTTGACCTAGATCATGTAGAAAGTATGAAGAGCATAATTCGAAGGATAGAGCATGTTTGCATTGAATGAATCACTTAAAAATATGAAAGATAAAGGCCAAGGTACGGCTGCTCGGTTACTTGATCGTCTTCCTAACTTTGCCAAAGAAAGCCTCGCAAAACGTCTCGATTATCCGTTTATTTTTCCAGAATTAGATCCGCTGGTGAAATGCATGATGGCGGCTCAACTCAAGCAAGGTAAGTCAGGCTTTGTGACCGAAGACTATGTGAAGTCTCGTAAATTATTTGATTTACAGATGGAGTCGATCAAGACCAAGCCGACCTTTGTGAAACAAGTGCAAGATATACGTCTACCTTTACAAAGTGCTACGCTGTTTGCGCGTCATTATCATCCTGCTCCAAATAAAAAATTACCGATGATCGTGTTCTATCACGGTGGTGGTTTTGTGGTGGGTGGTCTAGACACGCATGATGAAGTTTGTCGTTTATTGGCCGTGCATGCCAAAGCACAAGTTTTAAGTATTGATTATCCACTCACGCCAGAGGCCAGCCCAGCTCAATTAATGCAAAGTTGTGAAGATGCCTTGGCTTGGACTTATCAAAATAGTCGTCAGTTTAAAATTCTAAAAAATCGAATTGCGGTGGCAGGGGATAGTGCAGGCGGCAATATTGCTACTGCGGTTGCACAGCGCAGTGCTCAAAAAGTTTTTGCCCCGCAAGCTCAACTATTAATTTACCCAGTAGTGGATTTCAAGAGTCGCCACCCATCTTTCTATGCTTATAAAGATGGTCTAGTTCTGACTGAAAAAGATATTGATGTCGTAACGGCTTTATATGCGGAACAACATGCAGTGGCCTTAGATGATCCATTAATTTCACCAACCTATGGAAAATTGGCAGGTATCGCACCCGCGTATATCGTGACGGCAGGGCATGACGTTTTACATGACGAAGGTGAAATTTATTCGCATAAACTCCGTCAGCAAGGGGTAAAAGTGTTTTATCAAGAATATACCGATCAAACCCATGGCTTTATTAACTTAACCCCGGTTTCGCACCGAGCTAAAAAATACGTGATCGAGATCAGTACGAAGTTCCGTAAATTTTGGGATAAACGTAGCTAATCATTCCTTTATATAAAGTAAACCCAGTGTTTCACGTGAAACACTGGGTTTTTATTTATTGGGTTATTTATCTTGAATTTTTGCAGCAGGAAATACGAGGCTAAATTCGGGGACATAAAAGCTTTGCAATAATCGTGCTTCGGCAAAATTTGGAAAAATCTCCTGCGTATTGTGCCATTCTACCTGTTTCAGTTTAGAGAGCCGTCCACGAAACTTCGGTGAAAATTGATAACGCTTACCTTCCCACGCTTGTCTGATTTGCAACATCGCTGCTGGGATATGATGACTATTAATATAGAAAGAACGCTGTAAACGTGATTTTTTTAAACGGATCTGCATCTTTTGTTGTTCAACTTCTATAGTACAGACCACTTCATTGTCATGTTGTTGCCATTCAAACTTTGCCAACTCTTTAGGAATACCCCAGAGTTTTTGGCCATGAATGACAGAGATATCTGTCGAAACATAAATCTTAGGTATCGAACTTAACCTTTTCTTACTCCATAAAGGGTGATCTAAAATCAGCAATTCGTCATAAGGACCCACAGGCGAATTATGGTATCGGACCAATAACACCTGAACCACACGACCCAAAGCTGATGTCGCTAAACGGAACATCTGCGCTTGTTGGATAAAACTCGGAGAGATCCAATAATTCAAAATAAAAGCATCGCCACGTAGTTGCCAAGGCGGTAAATGTGTCAATGCAGTGTCCGACGGTATTATTTGCGTCATCATTGTTCTCGTTTTAATAATGGCAGAATAATTACTTTTTAATCATCAAAGACTAATATACAGTCAATAACAAGTACGAGATCAACCAGAAGAGTTAGCAAATGTTAAAACAGATTTTATTTACCGCAGCACTTGGCTGTGTGAGCTTAAGCAGTTTTGCTGCCAATACTATTGTCGAAATGAAAACCTCTCAGGGCAATATTGAAATTGAGCTATTTAATGACAAGGCACCTATCTCAGCTAAAAACTTTGAAAGCTATGCAAAAGAAAAATTTTATAACGGTACGATCTTTCATCGCGTGATACCTGGATTTATGGTTCAGGGTGGGGGCATGGATGTCAAGATGCAGGAGAAGCCAACAAAAGCGGCGATTAAGAATGAATCAAGTAATGGCTTGAGCAATAAGCGTGGCACATTGGCAATGGCACGGATGAATCATCCTGATTCAGCAAGTAGTCAGTTCTTTATTAATGTTGCAGACAATGACTTCCTCAATAAAAGTGCAATGAATGCGGGATATGCTGTTTTTGGTAAGGTCACTAAAGGTATGGATATCGTCGATAAAATCGTAAAAGTTCCAACTACGAACTATGGAATGCACCAGAATGTCCCTGTAAACCCAGTGGTTATACAGAGTGTGGTGATTAAAGCAGCACCTGTGAAAAACTAAGCACACAAAATAGGAAAAAATATTTTACATGATATTTGTAATAAATATCATGTATTTATGTGAATAAAGTGTGTTTTTTGAACCATAATGGTGCATAAAAATAAAACACTCGTATTCTTTGTGAGTGAAAAGCACTTGCACGTGTAAGAAATTGCCCTATAATGAGCACCATACCGACGAGATGGACGGAAACGAACGAAACGCGAAGCGTTGAGTTTGTTAAGTTTATCGAAGTCCAGCTTCTAGCATTGATGAGATGTTAGAAAGATCATTAAGAGATTATGAAGAACAACTTGTGTGGATTTTTACTGATTGATC
>NZ_LQXP01000036.1:0-39487 GCF_003268405.1 Acinetobacter sp. CFCC 11171
CCATGAGATGCCTGTGTATCGCTTGAACTGAGGATCAGAAAGCTTGTTTGAATCGATGTATTTCATCCGCAGATTATGCACGAATGCTAAGAAATCCGGAGTGCAAATATTAACCAAAAAGAAGATCGTTTTTTGATTTATGAAAGAGATCTAATACTAGATATTCTTGAGCAGGTTTCAGAAATGGCTATACCTAGTTGTAAAAGGCTTTGATGCATAAACCTTCAAAGGGTGAGTTATCCCCAATCCATTTAAATTTAGTAACAACTTGGGTGTGAGGTCTACCTAATTCCGTAAACCTATTCAGAACTGCCACACGCGCATAAATTTCATTAACCTGACTTTGAAAATGTCTTGCCGTCAGCTTATCTCCTAATTATTTGATGCAATGCATCTTGGTTTCCACCAAACTGCGACGGTGATAGCCTGACAGTTTTCCATAGAGTTCTGCCTAAATGTTTAACCGTTTGAAGTAACTTATTTCGCTCTAGCGAGCTAGCTTTTTATCTTTCGATGGTTTTGCATTTTTCTTAGGTGGAATCACTGCATGTGCTTGACAATCTAAATTCACTTGTCTGCAGCACTTCGTGTCGTACGCCCCATCGGTATAGACAGAATCTATTCCCTCATATAGTGGTATTTGATCCAGAAAATCACTAAGTACTTGTGAATCACTGACATTATTTTTCGTAAGCTGAACAGCACGTCTTTGAAGCGTTTCAGCATCAATACCAATATGCAGTTTATGCCATTGCCGACGTTATTCAGGCTGATGCTTTTTACGCTTCCATTCGCATTTAGCTAAAAATTTTAAACTCGTAGAGTCGATGAGTAAGTGTAACCCACTACGACTTTTCTGATAGCTTATTACAATATCCATATGCTTTAGTCGTCTACAAAGGGTAGAGTACAAATATCACTGATATTCGGGGCTGCTCAGCCACAGAGTTTAATAAGGCTTTAGCAAAGCCTGTGACCATGCGTAAAGTAAGGTGGAATAGAGATTTGATCATTAAAATAGCATTGAATCGCTGTATCGGAATAAGTTTGATTTCGTCCGTGCTAACTTTGTGGTTACGCATACCATTGGGTCTTAGGATCAAACCAGATTGAAATATTTCTTCGCTTGATGAAAGCTTTGTTATATGCGGACCAATTTAGTTGTCAGGTAGATTTTTATCAAGTTTAGCACTTACCGTTGGACAGATTGGTCTTCTTGTTAGTGCTGTTGCGCCACATCTGGGTTCAGCTGTACTTAAAAATGTGACAATAAAACTGTCGCAACATGCAGTCATGGCTTTTTAATGAGTGTACGTGTGATTGCTGGTTTGAATGTAATAACATTAAGTCTGGTTGCTGTTGAAATAGAACGGCTTTGTTGCATAAATATGTAAGCATCTGATTTAAATAAATTTAATTTTGGATCAAAAAATAATCAAAACCTTTAAAATCATATAGTTATGAAATCTTTGTGCAACAAAGCCAAATAGAACTAAAAAATGGGTCTGACGATGCTTTAGAAGATTGGTGTCAAAAAACACCTTTTAGGAAAGCAAATAGTAAAGAGACGCCTTTTAAAAATGAAGATGAAGAGTATCAAGAGTTTGCTAAGGCAGTTGTGAGCTTATAAGTATGTATAGAAAAGATATGATTAAATTAGAAGGCTATATTAGAGAGTTAGAAGTTCATAAAGGAGTATTAAATGCCCTAGGTGGAAAGGGAGACTCATTAATAGCTTCATCTGCAATTCTTGGAACCATAACTGGCAATGTTACTTTGGGAACACAAAGTGTATTTTTGGCTTCTCAGTCTCGCTTGCATATTGAGACTCTTGTTATGAAAATTAATGGAAAGATATGCGTTGGCCAATTTCATCGTGTTTTATTACAACAGAATGAATATGTAGTTTGTGCTGCAAATAAAATTGAAGAAAATGTTTATGAGTTATTATCAGTGCTAAGCCCTTCAACAGGCATCCTACATATGCAGATTGGAATGGGGGCCTCGATAACAAATTTTAAAAAATCCACAAACAAGGGGGGACTAGTATGGTTTACACTAACTTTTGTTATTGCTTTCACTTTTATAATTGTACTCCCTCAAAATTTTGATTTAGTAAATTTTTTAATATTCTTTTCTGCGATTTTTACTTTTTATTTTTTATTTATGTATATTATTAAAAGTTCCGCAGCTTCATTAATATATCTCAGTGAAAACTCAGAACAAATTTTTGACTTGTATGGCTTTAAAAATCCTCAAGAAATATATCTATTTACTGCACGACATGAAGATACATCAGAGAAATTAATTTTAGAATCTATTTACGATTATCGAAAAGTTATTAAAGATGATCCTTATCCTGAGGATTATTCTGATAAGAAATGAAAAAGTCTATTTTATCTTTAATTGCATATTTTGCCCAAGATAATGATATCCAAAAATGGATTCGTAAATGCTTACTATCTACGGATTAGAGTATACCAAGATTCCAAACGATTGGAGAACAAATGTTAGGCCTTAAGTTAGTATATAGTTAATATGAAAAGTAAAATAAAAAATCATGACTTTGGTTATGATGTATTTAAACAGGATGTTCCTTTTTCTCAGTTAGATGAAGGAGACGTTCTACTTAAACCAGAAAATGATTCTAAACGTAATCATAATTGGTCATTTATTAGCATGAATGATGATTATATCGAATTGATTGATCAATCTTATGCAAGGTTAGGAAAAGGAATAAGTTTATTAATTCCAATGTTTCCATTATTTTTATTTTTATTTTACTACATTGGTATTCTTTCTTTTCTTGATAATTCTAGTGTAGGAGAGGCTTTTTTTTTCCTTATAGCTGTACTTTTTGTAATAGGACTTCCTTGTGTTGCATTTCTACGTCCTTACTTTAAATATGATCATAAACAACCTATTTGTAAGCCTGTTCTTTTTAATAGAAAAACAGGTAAAGTTTTTTCTATATTAATGATCAAGAATATATAGAAAAAATGGACAGATGTAGTTTATATTATGGGCAGTAGTTTTGGGTTGTCTGGCATTCCATTACGAGAGCTTCGGGCACATATCATCGAAGACGGCATCCTAAAACATACCTTTGTGATTGGCTTTCCAATGATTGGAATATTTCGTACTCAAGGTTTATGGACTTTTATTTGTCATTTTATGATGAAAGGACCAGAGGAGCTTTACCCCAAACCGCATCCTATGTACGGTACCATCGATCCGTTTACCCAACTAACCTATTGTCAAAAGGTCGTGGGTGCAAAAGAAAGTTGGAGAGATACATGGAAATCATTTCGAATCATTTATCATTATAATTGGGTTCCTGCTTTATTTGCTTATCCATTTGATGTGTGTAACTGTGTGGCGCGAAGAATTTTATTGCATATCAAACCATTGCCCGTTTGGCATGAAGATGTAGTACGAAAAAACAAAATGGATTTAGAGCGCCCAGAGGAAATCAGTGCAAAAGATAATTTTGAATTTACGATGTTTAAAATGATGGATAAATAAAAAGCTCTTTCGATTTTTCAATATAAATTAAGGGAATAGGCTGAAGAGGATTACCACCTAACGCCTACATCAAAGTCACGTAAGCATTGTATTAGCTTATTATTTATTGATTTCAATTTGATGCGAAAAAATAAAGCATTATGTCTGTGAGCCGCAGAGTTTTGTACCGTTGTTGCAAACGGGCTATAGATGTTTTATCAAGCTTTCAGAAACGCCTGACTATACTCAATTTTAGCATGAACATTATTGGGTTTATAAAGATCCGATATGGAAAGCCGAAACACGAAAAAATAAAGCTGAATTGGAGCGGGTCCTTTTGATAGAGATACACTGTTGGTAAGCAATATTGAGATGATTGATACTTCACTAGAATCAAATAACCAAAATGGAACGTATAAAGTTTAAATTAATTTATACAACGAAATGCGGTATCTTGGCTTCCATCAATAGTATTGCCATGCTCTTTGAACATAGCGGATGGAGGGGCTTTTTGACGGTAAATATTCATGCCATCACCACCAGCAGCATTATCACCACCTTGTGGAAAGGAGCTGCGCAAGACTTTTTCTGTGCCATCTTTAGGGCCTTGTGGATTCTTAACAGGTGACTCTGCATAGTAGTTTTCGCTATACCAATCTCTGACCCATTCAGTATTATTTGTCACCATGTCGTAGATTCCCAAAGCATTTGGTGATACTTTTCCTAATATAGGAAGATGTCCATAATTATTATACCTATATTTAACAGAATTGGTTTTGAGTTGTTCATAGCTTGCAATATTTACCCCATTTTTCATGGTGCCATCATTGGTTGCATAGAGAAGGTATTGTCCACGGTTTCGGGCAGCATATTCCCATTGTGCTTCTGTCGGTAAATCCATTTTTTGCCCCATTTGATTGCCTAACCACTGACAATACTTTTGTGCATTGTACCAATTTGCACCTGCTGGGAGTTTATGAAAAATTTCCTTTGGATAGTCTTCTAAATAATCTGGTTGTACTTGATTGGTGGCCTTGAGATAGATCAAATAATCTTGCAAAGTAATTTTATTATTGGTCATCTTAAAGCTGTCTAAGACCACTTTATGCGGTGGTTTATTATCCTTATCAGATGAATAACCTACATAGCTATTATAGGGAGGTGTCTCGACATTGCCTTTGGGATTCGTTACTGCCACACTATCTGGAGCTGTTTTTTCTAGTTCTTTGGTGATGGTGCCGAAATCTCCCATAATGAATGAACCACCTTGTACATTCACCATATTTTTCTTTGTGCGCTCGACAAGCTCATGAATTTCACTCTGTAAATTTGGATCTGTAACTTTCTGATTGGCTTGCTTTTGAGAAGATGCATTTGGCTCTGATGGAGTTTTAGCACAAGCCGCTAATGTCAGGCTTGAGAGGAAAATAAAAGCGATTTGTCGATTGATCATATTTTTTTAAATTATAGAGTTGTTTAAATATTATCAAAGAATAAAACAAATTTAATATCTCAAAAAGTAAGTTTTTATATTTATTGAGTCAACTCTAAATATGGCTACCAGCTAAGATTTACATCAAGGTCATGCAAGCATTATCTTAATTTTACTTAACCCGAAGCAAGATTAATTGATCCATGGCGTAAGACACTGGTCAACTCGTACAGCCTCTTTGTTTGATATGACAATTTGCATGAATGGTTTAGATAGGCTTTGTTGCTCAAATCTACGGTTAAAGGCTTATTCAACATTATAATTCTCAAATGAATAAGTCCACATCTAAAATCTATCGCACAACCAATTGGCCTTCTTATAACAGAGCATTAATCAATCGAGGAAATATCTCTATTTGGTTTGATCCCAAAACTCAATGGTACGCTCAACCAAAGGGCAAGCATGGTCGAAATCAAACCTATTCTGATGCTGCTATCCAATGCTGTCTGATGATTAAATCTCTATTCCGTTTGTCTTTACGTATGGTCACTGGCTTTGTTGAAAGTTTTATTCATCTTTGTAGATTAGATTGGGCAGCCCCGAATATTAGTGATATTCGTATTCCACCATTTGTAGAAGACAAAAGCATATTGATATTGAAATCAGCTACCAAAAAAAGTAGCGATGGGCTGCATCTACTCGTAGACTCTACAGGCATGAGGTTTCTAGGTGAGGGAGAATGGAAACGCAAGAAACATGGGCCTGAATATCGTCGCCAATGTCGTAAACTACATATTGGTATAGATGCTAAAACCCTACAAATACGCGCTATTCAGCTCACAACCAATAATTTCAGTGATTCACAGGTGCTTGGTGATTTACTTAATCAGTTTCCACAAGATGAGCAAATTGACTCTGTTTATACCGATGGAGCTTATGACACCAAGCAATGCCGTCAGGTCATTGCAGATCGGCAAGCGCATGCGGTGATTGCACCTAGAAAAAATGCGAAACCATGGAAAGATACAAAGAGTAGCACGCTAGAGCGAAATGAATTACTTCGAACAATTAAACGTGTAGGCAGGACACTATAGAAAAAATGGTCAGGCTATCATCGGCGAAGTATGATTGAAAATAAGATGCATTGCATCAAATTATTAGGAGATAAACTCAGTGCAAGGAGTTTTGATAGCCAAGTGAATGAGATCCATGCACGTGTAGCAGTCCTTAACAGATTTACGGAATTAGGTCGACCACTTACCCAAGTTACGCCTTAAATTTGGCTCAATTAGGGGTGCTTTGCATTTCAAATCTTTGTGAACAAAGCCCTTTTGATACACAACCTAAATGGCTTCAGAGTGTGGAGTATGAATGTCAGGTCGCGGAAGATGACCCGTACATCGTTGATGCATTTACGACTTATCGGTTAGATACTTATTTTTGTGTTATAAAATCTTGATTTTTATACTTAATTTTTAGCCATTTAAAAGTAAAGTGAAGTTAAATTATATAGATCACAAATCCTATAAAGAAAAGCTTTCTATATTACAGTGCAGCATATTGCAAAAAAGAAATAAAAAACCCATGAATCATTATAATTCATGGGTTTATATATTAAATCATTGCAAAGTTGAGCATATGATTACAAAAAATTGGTGGGCCCACACAGACTTGAACTGTGGACCAACGGATTATGAGCGGAGAGAAGTTTTAATTATTTTACTATATAAAACAATACCTTGAATTCATTTAAAATGGTCAAAACGAATAGAATCAAGGAGACCGCGGATAAATTTGGAAGTGTAAGAAAACTAAGGCTTTTGACTTTTCTAAGACAAAAATGAGTCAAATCTGAGTTTTGCTAGCTATAAGAATAATAAGCTATTTTTTGTGCAAAAAACTTACAAAAACCGCAAAGAGACCGCTTTCTACTGCGGTCCCACAAAGATAGACAGCAGAAATGCAACGATTTTTTTATAGACCGCAAAGACCATGCTTGCTTTGTGTACAAGGTGCTAGACAGCACATTAATTTATTTTTAGATATGATCATATGACATCAGTACTCTTTTGAATTACTATTATTTAAATAGATACTTCAATTGAGTTAAATCATGCATCTTGCGGAATTTTTTGTAGGTATGAGAAATCATCCTATTCTATTTTTGGGGACTGGATTTAGTCTTAGATATTTAAAAAAATCATACTCTTGGATCGACCTTCTGAAAAAAATCTCTTTTGATTTACATGGAAATGAAAGAAAATTCTTAGATCTACTGGATAGCTGTTATATAGGTGGAAAACTATCTCTAGAAATGGTTGCAGAGAAATTAGAAGTAGAGTTCAATGAATTGGTTAGCACTGACGCTAATTTTGATGAAATAAATAATATATTTTACGAAAATATGGCAAAAGGAAAAAGATATAGCAGATTTAAAATATATATTTGCCAATTGCTTGCTGATACAACTCAAAAAGAAGAAATGACTCCAGAATTAGCAGAATTGATAAAAGCTAGAAAAAATATTGGTTCAATTTTAACGACTAATTATGATTTATACGCAGAGAATTTTTTTAAGTTTTCTCCATTAATTGGAAATAATATTCTTTTAAGTAATCCATATGGATCTGTTTACAAAATTCATGGGTGTGTTAGTGACCCAAGCAGTATGGTGATTACAAGTAATGACTATAAATTATTTAATCAAAAATATGAACTGATTAAAGCTCAAATGCTATCACTATTCATGCACAATCCTGTCATTTTTATTGGATATAGTTTGGGTGATGAGAATATTAGAAGTATCTTGAAAACAATATTTTCCTATGTAGATCCAAACTCTGATGAGGCTAAAAAAATTCAAAATAACTTTCTATTGGTTGAGTTTGACCCAAACAATATGTCAACAGAAGTTGTAAAACATGATATTGATGTAGAAGACATTGGAATTATTAGAATCAATAAAATAAATACTGATAATTATTCAGCTGTATATAAAGAAATTTCAAACTTGGTTCTACATGTTTCTGCGATGGAAATTAGAAAAGTTCAAAGTGTTTATCATGAAATTCTAAAAGGTGAGCAAGGTATATCAGTTACTATTACTGAAGATATAGATGATTTAGATAACAATCAGATGGTACTAGCAATAGGTGCTAAAGATAATATTAGATATGAGTTTAAGAAATTAGATGAATTAATAAAAGAGTATTTTGTAATTATTGAAGAAGATAACACTCCTATTATTGAAGTAATTAACAAACATGAGATTGTTGCAGGAAAAAGAGTTTTCCCAGTATTCGGTTTTTCTTCAATAAATGACAAAATTAATAATCTTGATAAATTAAAAGAACTTCAATTAAATAAAATTGAAGCTCATATAAAATCATCAACATTTAATACTTATAACTCTGAAAACTCTAAATACACCAGTACTAAAGATATTATAGATGAATCTGAATGCACTAAACACAAGAAAGATTGCTTAATATTTTGGAATTTATATTATGGTTTTCTTAGCTTGGATGATGTTGAAAAGTATTTAAAAACATTAAGTTCTGATCAGATGAAAGAAACTAATAATAAAAGATTATTATGCTTGTATGATTGGATGAAATACAAAGTTTAATGTAAGGTAGCACTGTAATAAGTATAATATATACTTATTACAGTTTTTAATTGAAATATGATTTTATTTAATTAATTTTTACTTCTAGAACACAATTTTGAAAGGAGTGTTTTTTTCATTATCTTTTTTAAGTTTAAATAAATTAATCCCGAAATCTAAAAAAGTATAAAATTCACTATATTCTCCATTAATGAAAACTTTATGGATATTTTCTTCACATCCTAGAGTTGAAATAAAATCATTGCTTAATGTATTTAAGAAGTTAAAAAAATTATCATAACTATTATCTACTGTTAAGTTTAAATTTTGCATTTCAAAGGAATCGATTAATTTTTGCCTATTTAATTCGATAATATTACTGTAATTATTTTTAATACAATTTGGGTAATCATCCAGAATTTTAATTTTAACAAATGGATACATTAATTTAATTTCTTTATAAAAAATAAATGCAGGTAAAATCCAATTATAATTGTGATAATACAAACTATGCTCTTGAAAAAAAATCATATATTCGTTTGATACATTATTAAATAAATTTGAAATATCAAAGTATCTTCTAAGCAAAGGATATTTTCGATCAAGTTCCAAGTAATCTTTTTCATTTTTTATGCTTTTAATATAAATTAATTCGGACTCTGTTAAACCTTTTAAAATCTCTTTATTTCTTTTCGATTGATCGTTAGGGAATAAAAAATTATGACATTGATTAAAGTTAAAAAACTCCATATGCATACAATTTTCAAGCCTATAGAATACATCTGTTATTATTATAAAATCAATATTCTTATAATCACTTTCCTTGAGTCCGTAAGTTTCGCCATCCATTAAAACTCCACCACTTGATTTTTCATCTTTATTTTTAATATAATAGTTAACCCATTCAGCTTGATCAATAACACCTGAAGTACAGACAACTAAAATATTTATATCACTTTCTTTACTCCCATTAACTTTATCGTGTGCATCTTTAATATAAGAGATAGCTTTACAATCCCTTCTAGTAATATGTAGAGTATTATCAAAGGATGGAGCCCTACCCCATAAAACCTCTTTATTATAATAATCGATTTCTTTATCATAATTTGGGCATTTAACCTCAATATTAATATCACAATCATGAGTTTTCCAATAAAAACTAAAATCCACATCTTTTTTCCCACCAAACTTCCTTTCATATTTAAAGCTGGAATATAAGTCAGGATATTCTTTGATTAATTCGAACATCCCTCCAGCTACAACCAACTCTGAAAGGCTTTGAAAAAATTGATTTTTATTGAATTTATGCATGCCAAATTGTAGTTTTGAAATAAAAAAGTTTATATAATCATTTTTATTTGTAATATGATTTGTCGTTAAATTAATATATCTTACTAATTTTATAAGATATTTTTCATCCAATTTATTTATTTTAAAAAAATGATCACAATCCTTAATATTTTCAATTAGATAATTTAAATCTTTCAATTCAAATTTTTTATTTAAAAGGATATTTTCTAAATATTTTTTCATAACGGACTTATCAACAGACAATTGAATTGACACTAATCATCTATTAATTATAACAAAACTCCCCCTATACATCTCCACACAATCCGATGCAACGTAACACACTTCCAAAATTTTCCCTCACTAGAAAAAACTCCCCCACAAAAATACTGCTACATCGTGCAGAAATAAGTTACTTTCAGGATGAAGCAATCATGAAAGAGTGAGAACAGAAAGTAACTTATTTGTGGACATTGGACATGCGATAGATGGTACTAAGCTAGTACAAGTAAGGTGTACTTTGACCTAACTAAACAATTCATCTATCTCTTTCTGAGTAGCTTTGCGAATCATATTGGTCGCACCTGTATAGGCATCATAGGTTTTGCCATCCATGATAAATGGCTCCCTAGGAACAAGATGTTTACTTTGCCAATCTTTCAGATGTAAATATTCGAGTCCATCTACTGCAATGCCTTGGAATTCAAGATAGCGTCTTTCAGGCTTGTTTTTGTTGCGATCTATGACATCAAAATATGTCGCAAGAAAATTAAGTGCTTTACTATTATCAATCTCAAATGAGTCTGAAATATGGTCATAATTCATTCCCTTGATAAGGTTAGCTTTGACAATAGACTTCATTGGAAGATTTGTTTGTTTCTGCACCGCCTTAAAGGTACTACACAGTAATTTACTTGCTTGCGGACCTTTGAGTATGTGCTTATTTTCCAAATATTTTTCAGGACAACGCGTATAGAATTGCTTAGCAATATATTGGACAAATACATTTTTTGCATATCCATCTGCTACTTTAACAATTCTACTGAATCTTTTTTGAGAAAGGACTTGATAGATATCATGTATGTTACCAATGTGCTGAGCTAGATAAACAATCTCATTTAGAATCTGAGCTACTTTCTCAGGGTATATGGGTTGATCATCACAGTAATAGGCTAGATTATCGATGTAATCTTCATCAAGCTGTTTGTGCTCGATAAACTGAGTAGACATCTCTTTTAAGGATTCAGGTTTTTGATGACCTTTCTGAAAGTGTTCAAGAAAGATTTTTAGTGCAGTTTTGATACTTACAGCGTAGGCACTGTCAGCATTAGCCTTTTGCTCATCAAAGAAATCAGCGATATAGGGGGGAGTAGATATTGAATTCTCACTAAATTTAATTGCACAGTTGGGCAAAAATTGCTTAATACGCCACGCCATATATTCAAAGCTACTGTAAAAATAGCTTGTATCAATTAAATACAGTGCTGAGACCAAACTGGCAGTATTTTGGATGGATTTTCCTTGATATACAGCAAATAATTTACAATCAAACCAGTCTCGAAAACTCTCATTCATTTGACTAACTTTGTTATAAATATTGGGCTTCTCATTATCTTGAAAATCAAATTTATAGTCTTCTGCTAAACTCGCTAAAGCTTTAGCAATTTCATTCACACGAGTAATAAAATCATTTAATCTTCTAAGATGCTTGCTGTGAAATTGCTCTGGATTGCCATTTGATCTAGATATTTCAGTGTGGAATAAAATGTGGCATGGTACATTTGCGATTCGTAATCGACCAATAAACTGAACCAATTCTTCGACGTGCGCTTGTTTACCTAAAATAAAAACTGAATCAATTTCAATTTCTGGATTGTTGAGATTCACAGCCTCATCCATAATAGAAGTTGTAAAGACAATATCAATGCCAGTCGGGATTTTTTGTGTCTCAAAAATTTCTTTGACATCGGCTAAACCCTTGGTTTTACTATGTACCACAATACATTTAAGTTTGTAGCGTTGTTCAAAGTATTGCCTAAAACTCTCACATTTATCCCTAGAGTTCACACGTACAATAATGGTTTTGCCACATCTCCCTTTAGCTGAATCAGATGATAAACTAATTAACTCTTTGACTTTTTCCTCAATAATGGCAATAGCTGTGTATTGATCCCCATTGGTTAAAGAGGTTACATTGATATTACGTACAGGTGGGTTTTGATGCTTAACAATAATTTCTTGATCAATATCTATTTTAAGCTGATTAAATAGCTCTATTGTTTTGGTTGCAGTCAGGAACAAGCTTGTAGGTATTGAACGCTTTTGTAGATGCCAAATCACAGGCGTTAAAGCATCATCCCGAAATGAACCAGCCGAATATAATTTATGCGCCTCATCAATGACCAAGAGAGCTGATTTCTTTTGAGAGTCAGACATTAATTTAATAATTTTATCGAATTTATCATAGGTTGCAACAATGACACCTTTGAACTTACGAATAGTCTCATCAGGATTTTCATTTGCACAAAAAAATAAGTATTTAGAAAGAGCTGTAGATTTTCCTGAATATTCATGTTGTAACTCCATGACTTTAGCTTGAGTTGGTACAAGAATGAGTACAAATTTAAATTGATCTCTTAGCTCCTCCATCGTGAACGTGGTCTTTCCTGCACCAGTTGGAGCAACAAGAAAAGTGGATTGATTAGGTTCAACCTTAATACCAAATGTAGATAAATATTGGTTGGGGATAAGCTGAAATGCTTTATTAGACATGAGAAATCCCTAGGGCATGTCGCTTAGCGACATACCCTGACAATAAGTTAAGATGAAAAGTTAGAGATTTGGACGAGCGCTGTTGATACGTTCAGCAAGCATTTCAGAAGCATTACGCAACGTATCCTGACGTAAATGTGCATAACGCTGAGTCGTGGTAGGTGAAGCATGTCCTAATAAGTGCTGAACCACATAAATGTCACAACCATTATTAACTGCCATACTGGCAAAGTTATGACGTAGATCATGGATACGGAAATTCTCAATCTGAGATGCTTCTAGAATTTTCTGGAAAGTTTTGCGGATATCATTAAAAGGTAGTCCAGTTTTAGGATTGGCAAACACATACAAATACTTGCGTGACATTTTGCGAATGATTTGCTGTGCTTGACTGTTGAGTTGAATAATTCGAGGTTTACCCGATTTATTCTCATTGAGCTTCCAAAGATGGTTATTCTCATCTAAATCAGTCCATTTAAGATTTAATACTTCACTTTTACGGGCTCCAGTTAATAACAGCATTTCCACAATACCAACAATGATTTGGTTATCGATATTATGGACATTGGGATGTGCTAGAACGTACATTAGACGTTTTAACTCATCATCACTGAGGTAACGCTCAATCTGATTTTGTTCAATCAATTTTTTGACACGGCTCATCGGTGATTGATCGATAATCTCTCGTTCAAAAGCGACATTAAACATACTGCTCAATAATGCCCGTGTCCGATTGACTGTTGCGTTGGCACGATCCTCTGTTTTGATTTTAAGCATCAAATCACTGAGCATTGCTGCTGTAATTTGTGTCAATTGGATATGCCCTAAAGTAGGCTCAATATGATTCTTAAATCTTGAAACATCATCCTTCCAAGATTTCTTGTTTAATTGAGCCATAGGCAGATACGTCTTATTGAAGAAAGCTAAAAGCGTTGGAATATTCTCAATACGTGCCTTTTCCTCAAGAGGATTAATTCCCTTACTTAGCATAAGTTGGTAGCTATCTACCATACTAATGGCTTGCTGTAAGGACACTTCAGGATATTTACCTAATGTCGTGCTGATCTTTTTTCCCTTAAAGACAGCTCTGAACATAAAAGTCTTACTCACATTGGATATAACAACTTTGAGTCCTTTTACATGAGGAACTGAAATTTCGACTTTGGATTTACCCTCTGGTAGCGTAAGTTGCTCGATATTGAATAACTGTGGCATCCCAAAATTTGCTAATGATTTAAGTGGAAAAGGTGTGTTCATTGGTTCTCCTTATGAAAAAAAGGCGCACTTATCCCTGATCGTGAGACCATGTAATTCGGAATTATGGATAAGTGCGTTTCGGATGGGGGTTAAAACAACGTAACTATATTATTTACATCATATTTTTAAAGTCATGGACACTTTTGGGTACCCATAGCTTTTTGCAACCTGTAGGTGCAATTGATTGATCAAATATTTCAACTATAAGTTTAGTTAAAAAATTATCATTTTCATCTAATAAATAAATAGCCATAATAAAACTACTGTCGCTAAAGGTAATTTGGGAATGTAGATAAAAAATTACTTTAGAAGGATTATAATTATCTACCATTTCGACTATATCTAATCCATCTCGATAATGCATACAATTAGTATTAGGATATTTACACTGAGGAGGACCATCAAATAATATGCCTCCATTTTCTCCACGAACAATATATAAACTCATATCTTTACTACTGTAAGTAGTTTCAGCTAATACAACTAAAAAACTAATGGAAAGCCAATTAATAAAATCAAGGGTAGTTCGATTACCAAAATCTGCTTTAAATTTAAGAGATTTAATCATGCGACCATAATTTTTTAATGGAATATTCATACCATTTTTTTTATTTAAATCAGAAAGACTATCATAAAGATTAATGCTATCAGAATTCCATAATAATGACTTTACTATATGTTCTGATTGGTCAGAAGCGCTTGAAATTAATTCATTTAAGACTTTCTTTCTATGTTTAGCATCTTTAGCTACGGGATGTTTTGGATTTAAAACCATTTTTACACCTATAAGTTTGTAAATAAGAAATCTTAATTCCAAGAATATTTATAAAATTACAGCTTGGAATTAATCATTTGGGTTGTGTCTGTGAGGTCAGAATAGCAGGATAGCTTATAAAATCAAGATGCCAAATTAAATAATATTTATTTAAAACAGTTACTTATGATGTTTCTAAAATTATTCTCATTCGATGTGTCTTAAGGATCTATACTTACAAAGTACCACTTTTTAGGTAAAATATACGGGATTTAAGTGCTTATTTATTAGTCAATATTATGAAGAAAGTATATTTCCCAAAGAATATCTATGATGCTTTACAAGATAATCCTAAGATTTCTCTCGCTGAGATACAGCAGTTAAATAAATGCCACCAATCTACTGCATATCGCTATAAAAGTAACTTTGAGTTTGCAATTAAAAACCCAGACAAGGTTTTAATTCATCACATAATTAATAAGGTGAAAATTGAGAACTGGAAAAAGATAAATAAGCAACAAGAACATCTAAATTTGTTTTTAGACATTAAATTGAATAATGATGGTTTCGATTCGACACAAGATTTTCGAAATAAATTTTATGAAGAATATCCAATATATAAAAATCAAACCAATCGAACTTTTAATAGATATTTTAAAAAAATTCGTGATGAAATTAATATGTCACAGTACAAATTAAAAATTATAAGATCTTCAATTAGACTTCAAGGTTTTTATACTGAGGAAAATTTAGATTTTAAACCTAAGGATTAGTAGAACGTCCGACCGCTCATTTGAATTGAGTATCGTTGGTTACCTCACTTAAAAAGATATAAAATCACCCCAAGACTAAAAAAGTCTTGGGGTCTATTTTACGGTTTTGTTAGTAATCACTTGGCATTAAAAATGTCGTAAAAGAACGATCTGCTTCTGTGATGATCCAAATTTTGTCTTCTCCTACAGAATAACTAGAAAAGATACGGGTATGATTGACTAGAGCTTCTTCATTTGCTTCTTTGTCTTCATTTTCTAAGTCTCCCCAATCGCCCGTTTGATGACGATGAAGTAATTGGAGTAGATCAATTTGATGATTTTCTGCAAAAGCTAAAGCACTGGGCGTAGACACAACTTGGCCCAAGGCGAAAAGTCGTTGCCTTGTCATAAATAAGTCTCACATAAAAATTAATATAGAATAGGGTAGGCGGTAGTCTGTGTAGTGGGCTAGATTTGGTTGATCTTATGGCGTTCTGAAATCTCAGTCGGAACATAGACTAAAATACCTTCGTTGTCGTTCAGCATGATATACACCTCATACCAATCATGCTTTTTCTCTACAAATTCAACTTCACCTAATGACAGTTTTTCAGATAGGCTAAAACTGAGTTGTGCAAAAGGTTCGGTTAAGTCATTGTCATACTCACAAATAACAAACCACCCATGAAGGGTGGCTTGATAAGGTTCAGCATATTGCTGTTCGAGTGTATGTATGTGAAGTGAAATACTTGCTCGAATTGAATCATCAGAAACTTGCGATAAATCAGATTGACTCTTGATGTACTTCATTTTCATCCTCCGTTGCCCCTAATGATGTTACGTCATCACTCAGAATTACTTGTAAATTCTTCGGCTTAGGACCTCTTTTCCCACCTAAAGGTTTCATCTCATTGGACGATTCAGATCGTGATGAGTTTTGCTGTACAACATCCTCAAATGACTGTGGCCAAAGCTCATATTCAGCACTTACTTCAAGCAAGCGTGCAGTTTGTGGATGCGGGCGAATCACACCTTGATCAACTAAAACAGCACCTAGAAAACTTGCATTGTTCACAGATTTTCCGATAAATAAGCCTTTCAATGTAACTGCATGAAAGGGTTTTGCTGTTTGATAGAGTTTTTGCAGTGTTGAGATGATTTGATCAACTTTGATTAACTCCGCACTAAATCCACCTGATGATTCATTTTCACTTAGGGCGATACCAAAACTTTGATCGTCATTGTCTTGCCACAATTGATATTGCAGTTTGCCTTTGGATCTGTCTGATAGCTTATTACAACTCCATGTTTTAATAAGGGTTTGATTGGCTTTGTCAAAAATTCTTGGTTGCATAATGGCTTCCTTTAAGCATAAAAAATCCCGATGTACTGCAAGAGCACATCGGGACTGAAAAATTGAGATTACGGGTTAGAACATCGCATTACATGTAGCAATATGTTTTGCTACTGATTTGATGCTGTTGGGGGTAGGTGTCATAGTTGTGACCTTTTTATTATTGAGGTACACATCAATCTTTTTGGCTTTGGAAATGCCTTGTGAGAACTCATACCAAGCATTTGCACCATTACGCCATTTTGTCGATGCTGATGCGGCTACTTTACTTTTTCCATCTAATAAGAAAGTCAAAGGGTATTTTGAGTCCGAATTTTCATAGCTTTTCTTTGGAGTTTGAAAGCGTACAGAGTGATCATAACTATCACCTGCACCATCATTACATGTCACCCAAAGAGTATTGCCTTTGGTATCCTGAATTGAATATTCAGAAAAGCCTTGCGCATAGCTAGATTGCCAAACATTAGGTACTGCATGAGCAAAACCAGTGATTGTAAGCAATGATATGAATACGAGCTTTTTCATCAAATGATCCTATATAGTCACGATTATTTTTTCGGGCATGGTCGAATACTTTGGATATATTGACCATCATTGTTGTCGTTGAAAAATCCATTCTTTGATTGGATTTGCAGACATTGACCTTTTTTGAAAGGTTTCATTTGCTTCGCAACTTGATTTGACAACATAGATGTATTCAAAACAACTTCACCCTTTGTGGTTGTGAAAATAACAGCTTCGCCACTCACGATAAGATTCTTTTTGAGCGTGACTTGTTCTGTTTTTGCCAAAGCTACGTTTGAAAGTGTGATGCCGAAAATAAGGCATAATAAAACTTTGAAATTTTTCATAAAGATCTCGATATTTGATTAGTTCATTAGACGATAAATACAATCATTCCAAGGAGGCGTATTTTCACGATACTTGGAACATGCCAATACAGCTTGTTCTAAACCCCCTAGCATTTTTCCATAAGCATCAATCTCTGAAGTAGAGCTTGATTTATACTTTTGTTGGGAAGCATTCTTACGTTGAGCTTCTGCCTGTTCAGCTTGAAGTTGTTGTTGTCGCAACTGCTGAGCTTTAAGCTCTTGCTGTTTTAACAATAAATATTCCTCTTTGCTGTTAAAGTTAGAAAAGCCAACAACTTCACCATTTCCGTTGTATTGCAATGCTTTCCAAACAGTGACTCCTTTTTCTGTAACAGGGATAACCCCATCAGGAGAATTCAAAATACGCTCAGCCATTGCTTGCTGTTGCTGAGTTTGATAAGACACGACAAGATCATTAGCAGAGTTTGCCACCCGTTGCACATCAGGATCACCTGATAAAGTTGCTACCGCTGTCAAAGCGGAGTTAAGTAGATTAGAAAACCCCATACAATTTCCTATAAATATGATTATAAAGTAATAGCTTAAGCTCAACTTCTGAGTCTAAATCAAAACAATGTACCTATATTGGGTACATTAAGCATTGTATTGATAATGAGCGCATGACAGCAAGTATCAATACGAAAGAAATGCAAGCTTTGACGAACTGGTTGAAGCAAGCACGACAGGACCAAAACTGTTCTATGCGCGCATTAGCAGAACGCATGGATAAACCACACTCGTTTGTTCAAAAAGTTGAACAAGGCGAACGTCGATTAGATGTAGTTGAATATGTTTGGTATTGCCGACAGCTAGGCGTTAATCCACAAGATGGATTGCTTTTGATTGAGCAGGTGCTCTTAGAGACTAAATAGAATGACCTAGATTGAGGTCAGATTTGATTGAATCAGCTCAAGTCCGTGATTAGGGTTGATATCTAAAGCTTTGCAGTAAAATAAATACTCCACAACATCCAACTGATATTGCCCACTTTCTACATCCTGAACATAGGAAACTGATTTATTTAATTGCTTTGCTAATTGCTCTAAAGTCAAATTTTTTGCCTGACGTTGTTCAATCAGCCATTGTTGCAAGATAAGCATCAATTTCCCCTTTCAAATAAACAGAAGAGCAACAGCACAAAGCTTTGTTGGTAGATCTGTCTTTTTATCATTACAGACCCGAATCGCTTTGGCTATAGATTTACATTGGGGATGTGGAAGAGTCTCGATGACTTTAGATACAGATTCGAGTTTTGGATAATGGTTTTTCATGGTCACTCCTTTGTTAGTTAAAGACCATAAAAATAATATGTATATGTAATTGATTTAAATACAAATATCAACATCTAAAATTAAGTCAATGTTATTAATTTTTTTTAAAAATAGTCAAATGAGTCAATATTTGAAAGATACATTAAGCATGGTTTACCCTACTCAATGTATCTAACTTTAAATTAATTAAAATATTTAGGAGAACCAGTAATCGCATGATGTAAAACAGGCATATCACTTATGTTTTTAATATAATTATCATTCTCATCGTATTGTTGAAGTATCTTTATATCTAGAGCAACAGTTTCAATAAAAATGGTATTTGAAGGATCAAAGTTATACTCTGTATTTTTATTTTCAGTGTCTTGGATACTTGACAACTTAACATAAGCTTTTCCAAGAATAGCTGTTTTACCATCTCTAAATAAATTATAAATTTTCTCAGCCTTATTTTTATCTTTAAGTGGTATGAAACATAGGCTATCAGAATCATCCTTGCTTGTTTTATCTACAAACTTAATGTAAGTATTTGATATTTCCTCTCTTTTAGAGAAAAATGTCCCAACTGAATAATCCCTAACGCATATATTGGTAAATCCACCTTTTTGATGATCATATTCATATATAGTTAGCATTTCAGCAGAAATATCATTTTCATCGATAGACGTATTAGAACTATCGAAAGGTATTGAAAAATAATTCAAGTTAGTATAATAGTTAACGTCTTTTTCGTAATTGTATAAATTAGCTTTAAATTCTTCAATCATTCTCTCTTTCTCGAATGAGTTTTGTTCTACAAGAATTTTAGGTGAAAATACTCGAATATAGTCATATATATCCATTTCGTGATCTGTGTTAGCTATATACCAATATACTAAAGATTTCTTTTTATCTTTTAAGTTAATGTCTACAAAATTATTTAAATCAGGTATAGAAGAATCTTTAGGCTTAATATTAATTTCCTCAGAAACTTTCTCTTTATTATTATAAGCTATGCTGGCTTCTGATGACTCACTATTAGGCGGAGATGTTTTTGTAGAATCGGAGCATGCTGATAAAGTAATAACCCCTAAGCCAAATAGTATTTTTTTAAGCATTTTCTTGTCTTTTAACAGTTTTGTGGTTTGCCATAATACTATATGAAATATAAAAATAAACCCACAGATTAGTCTTTTTAAAATGGTTAGAAGCTTCTCCACCCAAGATATAAGACCACAAGATAGTTTCGATTATTGGAATGAAATAGTCGAGAACACTTATGCTTCATCTTCAACAAATAAAAATCTTACTATCGGAGAGTTTGGTGGGGACCTATCAGTTAAAAGTCTTGGTTCAAGCGCACAAACAACAAACCACCCATGTAGGGTGGCTTGATAAGGTTCTTCATACTGATTTTCTAGCATCTGCATGGTGTCAAGAATGGCATCAGCAATTGGCCGTTCCCTTACTGTGCTGATATCAGCTTTGTTCTGCACAAATTTCATTGCTTTCCTCCTCAGTGCTTTTTTCTGGTTCCTCCGTCACGGGTTTTTCCGCAACTTTTCCATTACGTTTTTTCGATGGCTTGACCGCTACTGGATCTTCAGCTTGAGAGGGTGATGCATCGGTTCCAGTTTTCAGATGACTTTCCAAGCCAATCGTCCAAAGTTCGTAATCTTCATTCACCTCCAGTAGACGTGCAGTTTGTGGATGGGGATGAAGGACTTGTTGATCGACCAGTACAGCCCCGAGAAAACTAGAGTTATTGACTGACTTTCCAATGAAAAGTGTCTTCAGGGCTACGGCATGAAAAGGCTTGCCTTCTTGATACAACTTGCCGAGCAGTTGGATGATGTCATCCACTTTGATCAGTTCAGCGCTAAAGCCTCCTGAAGATTCATTCTTGCTCAGGGCGATACCAAAAGACTGATCATCATTGTGCTGCCAGAGTTGGTAATGCAATTGTCCTTTAGCCCGATCAGAAAGCTTGTTACAAGTGAAAGTGTGAACGAGGCTGTAGCCCACTTTGTCATGGATACGTGGTTGCATGGTTTTGATTCCTGTAGACGTAAAAAATCCCGATGCACTCAAGGCACATCGGGACATACAAATTTGATGAAATGGTGAATTAAAGGATTACTTCCAGAACAGCACAGACTTTGGAGACATAACTTGCTTCCACATCGTTACAAACACGAATCGCCTTGGCAATTGAACGACTTTGGTGATGCGGTATTTTCTCAAAGACATCTGAAACAGATTCCAGTTCGGGGTAATGTTTTTTCATGGTCACTCCTTTTCCTAGACCATGAAAATAATATCTCCCTCAAACAGCTACAATTACAATTTCAGCAGCACAAGAAATCATTCAAAAATAATTCGTTAGTAACACGTCAACATTTGTCGTCAATTGCCTCTTTCAACCTGAAACAAAATGAATTTCTTGCTAAACTACTGGAAATTTGCAACAAATTCTAATTAGGTTCAATATGACCCAAGTACAACTGCAACAACTACAAAAACAACTTTGGAATATTGCCAATACTTTGCGTGGCACCATGGGGGCAGATGAATTCCGTGATTACATCCTAGGTTTCATCTTCTTCAAATACTTGTCAGAAAAAGCAGTCAACTATGCTAACGAGCTACTGGATGGTGAAGAAATTTCATTCTTGCAGTTTGATGAAAATAACGATGAGCACGTACCTTACATCGAAGAAATTAAAAAGAATGCCATTGCCGAAGTCGGTTATGCGCTCACACCAAAACAGCTATTCCATACCTTAGCCGAGCGTGGTCGTCAGGGCGAATTCATTTTGGATGATTTAACTGCAACCTTAAAATCAATTGAACAAAGCACTTTAGGCACCGACTCTGCCGATGACTTTGCAAATCTTTTTGAAGACTTGGATCTCAACTCAACCAAACTGGGCAACAATGCCAATGACCGCAATGCCTTGGTCGCAAAAGTCCTCACTCATTTAGATGCGATTGATTTTGACATCAGCAATACTGAAGCAGATGTTTTGGGTGATGCCTACGAATACCTGATTGGTGAATTTGCTTCAGGTGCAGGCAAAAAGGCAGGTGAATTCTATACACCTCAAACAGTTTCAACGCTATTGGCAAAAATCGTCACACAAGGCAAAGACCGTTTACGTTCAGTCTATGACCCTACTTGTGGTTCAGGTTCATTGCTGTTACGAGTAAAACGTGAAGTCCAAGATGTCGATATGATTTACGGTCAGGAAATGAACCGTACCACCTACAACTTGGCGCGAATGAACATGATTCTACATGATGTGCATTTTGCCAAATTCGACATCAAACAAGAAAACACATTGACCCGTCCACAGCATTTGGACAAACGCTTTGATGCAGTCGTAGCAAATCCACCATTCTCAGCGAAATGGTCAGCCGATCCATTGTTCCTACAGGATGAACGCTTTGCCACCTACGGCAAACTCGCACCAAGTTCAAAAGCAGACATGGCTTTTGTGCAGCACATGCTGTATCAGCTTGATGACAATGGCACCATGGCTGTCGTATTGCCACATGGTGTGCTGTTCCGTGGTTCAAGTGAAGGTGTGATTCGTCAGTACCTAATTGAACAGATGAATGTGATTGATGCCGTGATTGGCTTGCCTGCCAATATTTTCTATGGCACTTCAATTCCAACCTGTATTTTAGTCTTGAAGAAAAACCGTGAGCATAAAGACAACATTCTGTTCATTGATGCCAGTAACGAGTTTGAAAAACAGAAAACTCAAAACAAGCTATTGCCTGAACACATTGAAAACATCATTGGGGCATTCGAAAATCGCCAGAACATTGAAAAATATGCTCACGTAGCAACTTTGCAAGAAGTCAAAGAAAACGATTACAACCTGAACATTCCACGTTATGTCGATACCTTTGAAGCCGAAGCTGAGATTGATCTAGATGCAATTGCCAAACAACTGCAAGAGCTAGAACAAGAAAGTCAAAAGACTGATGTAGTGATTACTAGTTTCTGTAAAGAGCTAGGCATTAATTCACCATTTTCGGAGGTGAAGTAATGTCTGTACCTAAGTTACGATTTAAAGAATTTGATGGGGATTGGTTATCAGCGCCATTGAAAAAATACTTTCCCAAAATTAGAAATGGATTTGTAGGAGTTGCAACACCGTATTATGTAGAAAAGGGTGTAAAATATTTACAGGGAAAAAATGTAAAAGATGGGAAAATTGATCCAGCAGGATTAATCTATATTTCTGAAGAATTTCATTTAAAAAAAAATAATTCAAAGTTGTCTATTGATGATATTTTGATGGTTCAGAGTGGTCATGTAGGTGAATGTGCTGTTATTGAAAGAGAATATGATAATGCTAATTGTCATGCCCTGATTGTCTTGTCACCCCATCAACAACAAAAAACGAATTCACATTTTGTCAAATATTATTTCTATACACCACTTGGTAAAAAAATAATATCACAGGTAAAAACAGGTAATACCATTGAACATGTTTTAGCTTCTGAGATTAAAGAGGTTGAATTAAATTTTCCATCCAAAGAAGAACAAACCAAAATCGCCTCGTTCCTTTCCGCAGTCGATGAAAAGATCAGCCAACTCACGCAAAAGCATGAGCTACTCAGCCAATATAAACAAGGCATGATGCAAAAGCTGTTTAGTCAGCAGATTCGCTTTAAAGCTGATGATGGGAGTGAGTTTGGGGAGTGGGAGGAAATAGTACTTAGTGATGTTGCTACACGAATCACGCGGAAGAATAAAGAAGATAATCAGAATGCACTAACTATCTCTGCTCAAATGGGACTAGTAAATCAACAAGAATACTTCAGCAAACAGATTGCATCTCGTGATTTGACTAAGTACTACTTATTGCATAAGGGAGAATTTGCTTATAACAAGAGCTATTCTGCGGGTTATCCAATGGGAGCAATTAAACGTCTAAAGCTATATGAAAAAGGCGTTGTTTCTACACTTTATATTTGTTTCTCACTAAATACAGAAATCAATTCTGATTTTTTTGAACATTATGTAGAAAGCGGTGCTTTGGTTCCTGAGTTGGAAAAAATTGCACAAGAAGGTGCTAGAAATCATGGTTTATTAAATATTAGCCTTCAAGAGTTTTTTGAGGTTGCTCTTTTTAAACCTTGCCTAGAAGAACAAACCAAAATAGCAAACTTCTTGTCCTCTATCGACCAAAAAATTGAAGTGGTGGCAGAGCAAATTGAACAGGCTAAAACTTGGAAAAAAGGCTTGTTGCAGCAGATGTTTGTGTAGGGGGATATAGTGAATTTAGCAACATCACCTTTTGAACATTTCACACAACTTTTAGATTCTGCAAAAAAGTTTAAAGCGATACCGCGAGAAAAAACTTTTTTCGATACTGCGATTCGTAGCTATTACGAAAATCCCACCACTGAATTGCTTGAATTTTTCTTAAACCCTCAAGAATCACATGAGTTGGGAGAGGTGTTCTGGAAAGGCTTTAGTGATGTTGTTGTAGGAATTAGCGCCTTAAAGAATTCTAGTTTAGGTCAAGTGGAAAGCTTGGAACGAGAATGCGTTACACATAACAGCAATCGTATCGACCTAATGATTGATACCAATACGCATATTATTTTACTGGAAGCTAAAATTTACCATCATCAAAACAATCCATTTGATGACTATGTGAAATATGCTCAAACACGCTCAAAAGGCAAAGCTATCCTTGGCTTGATACTCAGTATCTCTGGTAAAAGTGAAGCCCAAAATTGGCTCGGTATTTCCTACCAACAATTAGTGAATGCTGTCCGACCTTACCTTGCAGAACAAATGATGACGAATCCCATGAATAAATGGAATTTGTTTGCACGTGAGTTTTTGCTGCATCTTGAAAGTTATTATCGTACTCAGAAACTAGATATGAACCGTATCCAATTTATTTTTGATCATTATCAAGAAATACAAGAGTTACAAAAGCTGAAAACTAATACTATTCAAGAAGTTGTCGATAGTATCAGTCAGCTTCTTAATCAATCTATTGATGGTTATATCTCTAGAAACAAATATGAATCATGGGGAGGGATTCGTTTTTATAACGATGCGTGGAATATCCCGACAAATAACACTTTATACATTTATGAAGATCAAGGTGAGACAATCTTTGGGGTGAATACTTATATTTTGAATTTGCCTGAAAAATTAAACGAAAAAGTATTTGAGATTTTAAAATCTCAAGATGATTCACGTTATCTCTCGTGGGATATTGAAAAATATAAAAATGGAACAGAGCGTTGGCTGTGTATCTATTGGCGTGCATCTGAAAATAATTTTGAATCGATTCGAGATTTAATTTTGGAGAAAGCGAGTTTGTTAGATGTGATTGAAAAAACTTTAAGATAAATCAGCATATTGAATATAAAGCGAATAAGAATCTGGAAATTAGAGGGTGAAATGACAGTACAAAGCGAATACCAACTTGAAAATGAATTGATTAGCCAGCTCAAGCAATTGGGTTATGCCTCAGTCACGCTCAAGGACGAAAGCCAACTACTGTCTAACCTGAAAACCCAGATTGAACGTGCCAATGGACTAGCGCCACTATCTGATACAGAGTGGAAACAGGTCATTAGTTTTTTAAACACGGGCACAGTGTTTGAGCGAGCCAAGAATCTGCGTGATCTATTCCCAGTCAAATTTGATGATGGTACAAGCAAGCACATCTTTTTCCTGTCAGATGATCATAGCAAAAATATCTTTCAGGTCACCAACCAGATCACCATTGATCACCGTGATTATAATGGCAGAACCAGCCGTTTTGATGTGACTTTACTGGTCAATGGTTTGCCTTTGGTACAGATCGAGCTGAAAAAACGCGGTATGGAAATCGCCGAAGCCTTTAATCAAACGCAACGCTATATTCGTGAAGCCTATTGGGCTGGTCAAGGGCTGTTTGGTTTTATTCAGCTCTTTGTGATTAGTAATGGTGCCAATACTCGTTATTACTCCAACGGCACCACAGGCATCGAGTTTGCCTTTCCATGGGCGGATGTCCATAACAAACACATCAATGAAATTGTCGACTTTGCCGAAGCTTTTTTCAATCAGCAGCATCTGACCCAAATGCTGACTCAGTACATGGTGCTGCTAGAAACCACCAAAAGCCTGATGGTGCTACGTCCCTATCAGATTTATGCAGTACAGAAAATTGTAGAGCACGTACAAACATCCAAGCAGAATGGCTACATTTGGCACACCACAGGTTCAGGTAAAACGCTGACTTCGTTCAAAGCCAGTCAGATCATCATGAAAATGCCCGATGTAGAGAAAGTGCTGTTTGTAGTAGACCGAAATGACCTAGACACGCAAACTTCTCGAGAATTCAACGCATTTAAGGCAGACAGTGTCGACAGTACTGATAGTACGCACATCCTGGTGAAACAGCTCGATCAACGCCATGACAAATTGATTGTCACTACCATTCAGAAGCTCAACCGAGCTATCAGTAATGATCGTTATGCCGAATACATCGACTACCTAAAAGACAAAAAGGTGGTGTTTATTTTTGATGAATGTCACCGCAGTCAGTTTGGCGATACACACCAAAACATTAAAAAGTTCTTCAGTAATGCACAGATGTTTGGCTTTACAGGTACACCAATCTTTGAAGAGAACAGTCAGTCCAAGGCTGGTCTGAAACTCACCACAGACTACCTATTCCATCAATGCCTACATCAATACGTGATTGTCGATGCGATTCGTGACCGAAATGTCTTGCAGTTCCAAATCGATTATCGTGGTAAGTACACGGTCAAGGGAATGCAACAAAACTTTGATTATGATGACGAAGTCGAAGGCATTGATACCCAAGAGCTATACGACAATCCTCAACGCTTGGAGATGATTGCACGCTACATTGTGGATACTCACGACACCAAAACCAAGAAACGTGAATTCACTGCAATGTTCTGTGTCAGCTCAGTCGATGTGTTGACACAATACTATGAACTGTTCGAAAAGGTACAAGCAGCCAAGCAGATTGAAGACGAAGCTCAAGGACGTATTTTCAAGCCTTTGACCATTGCAACCATCTTCTCCTACTCTGCCAACCAATCCGTACCCAATGAGGATCTGAACGGCCTGATTGACGAGGAAGCAGCAGAAGTTCCAAGTCAGGTTAACCAGTCCAACAGAGACAAGCTAGATCGCTACATTGCCAAATATAATCAGCAATTCAACACCAACTACAACTCAGGCGACCAGTTCTACGCCTACTACAGAGATATTGCAGATCGAGTCAAGAAAAGACAGATCGACATTCTACTGGTGGTAAATATGTTCCTGACTGGTTTCGACTCAAAGCCATTGAATACACTGTATGTCGACAAGAACCTGAAATACCATGGACTGATACAGGCTTTTTCCCGCACTAATCGTGTCTACAATAACAATAAGCCATTCGGCAACATCATCTGTTTCCGCAATCTGAAACGTGCCACAGATGAAGCCCTTGCGCTCTTCTCAAACAAAGATGCCAAGAAGGTCGTACTGGTTCCAAGCTTTGATGAGATCAAGAAGGATTACGAAGAAGCAATCAGCAAGCTTTTTTCCCTCACGCCTGATTACAAATCAGTGGATGATCTAGTCACAGAAGAACAGCAACTGGAATTTATCAAGGCTTTCCGTGAAGTCATGCGTTACAACGCTCAACTACAGACGTTCGTTGAGTACGATCAGGATCAAACTGGGCTGAACAAACAGCATTTTGCTAACTTTGCATCTAAGTATGCTGATCTATGCAAAGATGTGAGAAAGACCACCAAGAAAGAAAAAGTATCGGTACTGGATGATGTTGATTTTCAGCTTGACCTTCTACACAGTGATCGAATCAATGTCGGCTACATCATCAATCTACTACAACTCGTTATTGATACGGACTCGGATGAAAAGCGCAAGAAGTACCAAGCTCAAATCCACGATCTACTAGGTAGTGATATTACGCTACACAACAAGCAAGACCTGATCCAAAAGTTCATCGAACAAAACATGCCGAAAATGATCAATGGTCAAAGCGTCAAGGAAGTCTTTGCTGAATACTGGGATGCTGAAAAAGAACAGGCTTACCAACATTTGTGTCAGGAAGAGAATCTCAAACCTGAAATCATGAAAAATGTCCTAGACAAGTATGAGTTCACTCAACGTTTGCCACGCAAAGAAGAATTGAAAGATTTGCCAAACTACAAGGTCAAGCTGTTTGAACGTGAAAACGTATTCACCAATCTGATGACGAAGACTAGGCAGTTGATTGAGAAGTTCTACACAGGCATGTAGTTCCTTGCTGACACCCCCTCAGTAAATAACTTATTGAGACAATCCCCCAAGGAGAATTCCGGAAAAGTCCTAGACCTCTAGGACAAAACAGTAAGATCCCGATTCTCCAAGAATCTCCCCACAGCATCCCATTTCGCTGCTCACAGCATTTTTGATGCAAAACACTACGGATGATCAAATCTGTTGCTCTCATCGAATTGAGCGTCAGTGAAATGGTTTTGGTGGGTGGTTTTCACAATTCTGTATCCTAGAACAACGGACTATCATGCAAAATGGACCACAAGCGGTCTATCAAAATCCGAAGGTCTGAAACCCATTAGGCAGTAAAAAACCCCATAACTCAAAGAGTTACGGGGTTCGAATTTGGTGGGCCCAGACAGACTTGAACTGTCGACCAACGGATTATGAGTCCGCTGCTCTAACCAACTGAGCTATAGGCCCTATATTCTGAATGTGTTATTTATCAACAAGTTCAGACGCAAAGCATACTAGCGAAGATTTTTTTAAAAGACAAGCCTTTTTCTTCACGGCTGCACACTAACACAACAAATTGGCTGTAGTTGCAGCAGTTGAGCTTGGATTCGACCAAAATGCACAAAGTGTCGAATCCTATTGTGATGTAAATCACGACAAAAGTTATCAAACAGTCAAAATAACCTTATAATAATGCCCATTCTTGTCAGTACCGTGCCCAACAGCGCTTAGATTGGTACTGGCCTCACATTTTTAAGTCAATGTCCTACAGTTATTCGGCTTATGTTTTCATTTTTATGTGTTGCACTGACACATAAGAATATTTAGGTGCCCACATGGAAATTAAGGTTAATTATCTCGATAACCTTCGACAAGAAGCCAAATTTGATGACTTCACGGTAATTGCCGACCAACCTATTCGCTATAAAGGTGATGGTTCTGCTCCCGGACCATTCGACTACTTTTTAGCGTCATCAGCATTATGTGCAGCGTATTTTGTAAAAGTGTATTGTGCGGCGCGAGACATTCCGACAGATAATATTCGCTTATCACAAAATAATATTGTTGATCCTGAAAACCGCTATAAGCAAATTTTCAAAATTCAAGTTGAACTACCTGCGGATATTTCTGAAAAGGACCGTCAAGGTATTTTGCGTTCAATTGACCGCTGCACGGTTAAAAAAGTGATTCAAACTGGTCCTGAGTTTGTCATTGAAGAAGTAGAAAGCATTGATGCAGATGCACAAGCTTTACTTATGCCAAATTTAGCGTCAGACAGTACCACGTTTATTCCGGGTAAAGATCTGCCATTAGAAGAAACCATTGCCAATATGTCAGGTATTTTGGCTGGTTTAGGCATGAAGATTGAAATCGCGTCATGGCGTAACATCGTGCCGAATGTTTGGTCTCTACATATTCGTGATGCACAATCGCCCATGTGTTTTACCAATGGTAAAGGCTCAACCAAAGAAAGCGCATTAGCTTCGGCTTTGGGTGAATTTATTGAACGTCTCAATTGCAACTTCTTCTATAACGACCAGTTCTGGGGTGAAGAGATTGCCAATGCTGACTTTGTGCATTACCCAGATGAAAAATGGTTCCAACCCGGCCCAGAAGGCGAGTTACCTACTGAAATCTTAGATGACTATACACGTGAAATTTATAACCCAGAAAATGAGTTATTAGGCACACATCTATATGACACCAATTCAGGAAATATAGCACGCGGTATTTGCTCTCTTCCATTTGTCCGTCAGTCCGACGGTGAAACAGTGTATTTCCCATCAAACTTGATTGAAAATTTATACTTGTCAAACGGGATGAGTGCAGGGAATACCTTGGCTGAGGCTCAAGTGCAATGTTTATCGGAAATCTTTGAGCGTGCGGTCAAACGTGAGATTTTAGAAGGTGAATTGGCTCTACCAGATGTACCAGAAGAGGTTTTAGCCAAATATCCAAGTATTGTTGCGGGTATACAAGGCTTAGAAGAACAAGGTTTTCCTGTATTGGTAAAAGATGCTTCACTTGGTGGTCAGTACCCTGTGATGTGCGTAACCTTAATGAACCCACGTACTGGTGGGGTTTTGCATCTTTTGGTGCGCACCCTAAACTCGAAGTAGCTTTAGAGCGTAGCTTAACCGAGCTTCTACAAGGCCGAAGCTTTGAAGGTCTAAACGATCTACCAAAACCAACGTTTAGCTCAAATGCAGTCACTGAGCCAAATAACTTTGTAGAACACTTTATTGACTCAAGTGGTTTGGTGTCTTGGAAATTCTTTAGCGCACAATCAGACTATGATTTTGTAGAGTGGGATTTCACATCTGAAGGTGAAAATGCCAATGCGGAAGAAGCCGCAGCGATGTTTGCGATTCTAAAAGATATGGGCAAAGAAGCGTATATGGCGGTCTACCAGCATCTTGGTGCTACGGCATGTCGTATTTTAGTTCCGGGTTATTCTGAAGTGTATTTGGTTGAAGACTTGGTTTGGGATAACACCAACAAAGCTTTGGACTTCCGTGAAGATATTTTAAATATTCATCGCCTAGATGAAGACGAGTTAGTGTCACTGGTTGAGCGCTTGGAAGAGCTTGAGGTGGATGATTACACGGATATTGTGACGCTCATCGGGATTGAGTTTGATGACAATACCGTATGGGGCCAATTAACGGTTCTTGAGCTCAAACTACTGATCTATATTGCCTTACAAGAATTTGAAGAAGCAAAAGAGTTGGTCGAAACCTTCCTTCAGTACAACACTAATACAGTTGAACGTGGTTTGTTCTATCAATGCATGAATGTGGTTTTAGAAGTTGAATTGGACGATGACTTAGATCTCAATGACTATGAACATAATTTCCGTCGTATGTTTGGTGACGAACGTATGGATGCAGTGATTGGTTCAATGGATGGCAGTCTTCGCTTCTACGGTTTAACTGAAACCAATATGCAACTTGAAGGTTTAGATCGTCATTTACGTCTGATTGATAGCTATAAAAAATTGCATGCTGCACGTGCGAAGTTTGCCAGTCAGAACGTTTAAATCTGGCCTTGTGAATAACGTTACTCATGTGATCATCTATTTGAAAAAACTCTCCTAAGGGGGAGTTTTTTTGTGCAAATTTGCTGAAAAATAATCTATATCTGTGATGCTGATATTAATAAAAAACCTTAGAACTCAGGTGAATATAAGGAAGGCTTAAAAATAACCGATTATCCGAAATTGTGTCATTTTAAAGTAAAGATATTTGACTCATTGGAAAAATATGATAATAAATTAGCTATGGCGTGTTTAGGCATGATCATAATATTTCAGGACGAAATATTTAGAAGCACATTAATAAATAAACGGGAGTTTTAACAACATGCTTCAATTATTCAGAAAACTATTTTGCATGCATATTTACGAATACGAGCAAATGGAAGAAATCGGTTCGCACAAGGAATGTCGTAAGTGCGGTGTGACAAAGTAATGCAGAGTCTAAGCCGAAAAAAAAGTGAGCGAAAGCTCACTTTTTTAATGCCGGTCAATATTGAAATCATTAAAATAGAAATACATTCACAGTTTTTATGCAGATATGAGTAAAGATTTTCAAGCCGAGCGTTATACCGTCGATGCCAATATGGCAGATACCATTGCATGGTTATTACAACATCAGGATTGCTTTGAATCTTTTCATTATGATGTGATTCAGCAGCAATTGGTGGTTCAACATGCTAATGGTCAAGACATTATTCGTGAAGGGGATTATTTAAATGCAGGCTATGGAATTTTAATAACAGCACATAACTTTGCGAAGTAAACGATATATTTTCCCTACTCATGGTGATTTAGCCATTTCATTTGTTCGCACCATCTCTTGCATTGCACTTTGATACCTATCACTGATCATTCAATTGAACTAAGCCCCGAACTTCGGGGCTTATTTTAAGCCATTTGCATGGCATCAGTTGAAAGCTGTGCAGCATTTGGTTTGGGCTGTTCAGCCACTAAACCGAGTTTGCTAAATAAAAGCTGATCTTTGCCTTCGCCTGCATTTGGCGTGGTCAGTAGTTTTTCACCAGAAAAGAGTGAATTTGCACCTGCCATAAATGCCAAAGCTTGTTCTGAATCACTCAGGGATTCACGACCTGCAGAGAGTCGAATATAGCTTTTTGGCATAATGATCCGTGCGACTGCAATGGTGCGAATCCATTCGATGACTTCGAGTTTTTCTACATCAGCAAGTGGGGTACCTTGAATAGGGACAAGGAGATTGATCGGCACGGATTCAGGATGAATCGGCAGCGTTGCCAACTCCATCAAAAAGGCGATACGGTCATCACGGCTTTCACCTAAGCCCACAATTCCGCCGCTACAGATTTTCATTCCAGATTGGCGAACATAGTCTAGCGTCGTTAAACGGTCATCATAGCTACGCGTGCTAATGACATTGGGATAATACTCACGAGAGGTATCGAGGTTATGGTTGTAATAATCTAAGCCTGCCTCATGTAAGCGCTCTGCTTGAGACTGATTCAGCATGCCAAGGGTCATACAGGTTTCAAGTCCCAGCGCTTTGACTTCACGCACCATTTCTAGCACATAGGGCATGTCCCGTTCATGTGGATTGCGCCATGCAGCGCCCATACAAAAACGCGAAGAACCTGAGGCAAGCGCAGCTTTCGCTTCATTGATGACTTTTTCCACAGCCAGACGTTTTTCAGCTTCTAATCCAGAGTCATAATGTGCAGACTGAGAGCAATATTTACAGTCTTCAGGGCACTTACCAGTTTTAATCGAAAGTAAGGTGCTGACTTGAATATGATTGGCTTGGAAATATTCACGGTGAATGGTCTGTGCTTGGAATAATAAATCCATCAATGGTTGTTGATACAACTCTTTTATTTCTGGATGTGTCCAGTCATTTCGGTAGCTCATAAATGATCCATATTTTCTGCCTAATGCAGATCATCATACGTAAAATTTGCAGACTTCCAAGACTATTTTGTAACATTGCAATTTAGCTAAAATGCATTGAAATGACTTTTTCAAAGAACTTTTGATATTTAAGATGCTTGCAAAGTTATGCTAAATGACAGCACAATCGCTGCAATGTTTATTTTGAGCTAAAAAATTAATTTTCTTGGATTACGTCACTAAGTTTTAGCTTAAATGAAAACTTTGTAAGGATCTGGAAAATAGAGAATAAAAACCCTTAAAGCATTTTTGAGTTTTGTTCTGCAATTGCCCAATCAATATGAACTTGCACAATCGCGTCATGTTTTTCGCGAGAATTTTTTAATGATTGAACAATATTTGAACTGTATGGTGCATTGCCTAAGCCAATGGCGATATTTCGCATAAAGCTTTGATAGCCTGTTCGTCGGATAGGACTGCCTTCAGTACAGCTTAAAAAAGTGGCTTCATCCCATTGCCAAAGATCTAATAAACTCACTTGGTCGAGGCCATGACGTGGATAAAAGTCCTCAATTTGAGTTTTATGCGCAAAGCTATTCCATGGACAGATAAGTTGACAGTCATCACAACCAAACACACGGTTACCAATGCCACGGCGTAATTCTTCAGGAATGATGCCTTTGTATTCGATGGTTAAGTAGGCAATGCATTTACGTGCATCTAACATATAGGGCTCAACGATGGCCTGAGTTGGACAGATATCAATACAGGCTGTGCATGAACCACAATGTTTGGTTGCCGGCGAATCAAAAGGCAAATCGAGTGATGTAAACAGCTCACCTAATACAAAAAATGAGCCTGATTTTTTATGGATCAGTAAGGTGTGTTTGCCTGTCCAGCCCATGCCTGCATTTTCAGCTAAGGATTTTTCAAACACTGGTGCAGAGTCGGCAAAGGGTCTAGATTCAAAATCTCCGATTTTTTCACGGATGATATTCGACAAGGTTTTTAAACGACCACGCATGACTTTGTGGTAGTCACGACCTCGTGCATAGCGTGCAATGATGGCTGCATTTGGCTCATCAGGAACATAACGTGGTTTTGGGGTTTCGACCAAATAATCCATGCGGACACAAATGATACTGCGGGTGCCGGGGACTAAAAGTGCAGGATTGGCACGTTTTTCAAGGTTTTCCTCTAGGAATTTCATATCGCCATGATAACCACGTTCTAAATATTCTTTAAAACGAGGGAGTTCCTCTTGAGCATCTGGCTTTGCGATGACACAATCAGAAAAACCTAAATTTAAGGCTTGTGCTTTAATCCATGCTTTTAGGGTTTCTGGATCATATTGATCGACAGGAATTTTTTGTGCAGGAGTTGAAGCGGCCATAATCATAACAAGGAAAAACAATGCGTCTGCAAGTTTACCATAGCCCTGTTTATCTTAGCCAAAGTATTCAAGCTTGGGAGCAGCGTTGGTTTGCTCAGCACAATAGCAGTTATGGTCTGATGCAGCAGGTCGCATGGTCGATTGCTCAGCAACTCATTCCAAGGTTAAAGCAGCAAAATTTAAAAAATATCGCTGTATGTTGTGGACAGGGCAATAACGCAGGAGATGGCTATCTTACAGCGCAATACCTACAGCAAGCAGGCTTTCAAGTCGATATCTATGCCGCTGAAATTGGAGCATCGAAAGATTTACATTCTGCTGTACAAGAAGCGATAGATCACAAGCTCAAGATCTATACACATTTTGATTTTCAGCATGACTATGACGTTTATATCGACGCATTATTTGGTATAGGGCTCAATCGTGAACTTTCTAGCGAATGGCAAGCCATTATTCAACGATTAAATGCATGCACGGGACTCAAAGTTGCTATTGATATTCCAAGCGGTTTACATGCCAATACAGGACAGCCTTTACCCATCGCATTTCAAGCCGATTATACCTTTACGGCATTGGGTCTAAAAGCAGGGCTATTTACAGGTCAAGCGAAGGAATATGCAGGTGAAGTTTCGGTGATAGCATGCATACCGACTGATGCTGAGCTTGAACCACTTGCGTATTTGTCGCCACAGAAAATCACTTTACCTGCACGTCAAGCTTTTGGTCATAAAGGCATTTATGGCCATGTTTTGGTTGTTGGTGGCCATGCTGAAATGGGTGGGGCGGTGATTATGGCTGCTGAGGCTGCATTCCATGCAGGTGCAGGTAAGGTCACGGTTGTTTGTGATGCACGACATCACACCGCTATTTTGGCGCGCGCACCGAATATTATGCTACGCGATATCAATGCATTAAATGTAAAAGCGATTCAGCAACTGATCGATCATGTCGATGCGATTAGCTTTGGCATGGGGCTTGGTCGTGACGATTGGGCCCAACAGCAGTTTCAGTCATGGTTTCCATTGATTCAGCAGTCAACCTTGGAAATTGTTTTGGATGCAGATGTCTTATGGTTTCTAGCTGAGGCACCTAAAAATTTGAATGTACAAACCTATGCAACGCCACATCCGGGTGAAGCTGCGAAATTATTGGGTATTACTACTGCTGAAGTTGAAGCAGATCGTATACAAGCAATTCAACATTTAAAAGAAAAATTTCAAGGTCAATGGGTGCTTAAAGGCGCAGGCAGCTTAATACTTGAAGATCAGCTTTGGATTTGCACCGCAGGTAATGCAGGAATGGGTACAGGCGGTATGGGAGATGTGCTTGCAGGGATGATTGCAAGTTTAAAAGCACAATTCCATCAGCAAATTCATCTGCATGAAATCGTAAGTCTGCATGCTTTAGCAGGTGATGTATTGGCGCAGTCGGGGATGCGTGGTTTGCAGGCACAGGATATGGCCCAAGCGGTTTATCATGTGGTCAATCATTCAGGAGATGAAGACTAAAATGCATGCGGTTAAATTGCGAATTCAAGGTAAAGTGCAGGGTGTTGGCTACCGTCGTTGGTTTGAGCAGCAAGCGCTTGCACTTAGTTTGAATGGTTATGTGAAAAATCTAGCGACGGGCGAAGTTGAAGCGCTGATTATAGGAACTGAAGACGCCATTCATAAAATACTGAAACACAGTCTGGTGGGTCCTTTACGAGCAGACGTGACTAAAATCGATCAGCAAGAAATTCCAATGCATGAATTAGACTATAGCAATTTTAAAATGATTCGCTAAATTTGATCACTCGATTGAGTGGGCTTTCGAAAACAGAATGAATTACTGAGCTATATGATTTGACGATTATTTATCGACGTCGAGTGCTTACACGGCTTCGGCCACGAGCCATACCACCTAAGGCATTCAGTACAGCCATTTTACTCATACTACCAGACGCATGCGCATGACAAATTGCGGCAGCCAAAGCATCGGCTGCATCCTGCTGGGGTTTGATGCTTAGGTTCAGAATGCGCATAACCATCATTTGGACTTGTTCTTTATCTGCAGCACCATAGCCGACTACAGATTGTTTGATTTGCCGCGCAGTATATTCAGCGACTTGTAAATCTAAATTGGTTAAAGCAGCAATAGCAGCGCCACGTGCTTGACCTAGTTTTAGGGCTGAGTCAGGGTTTTGAGCCATAAAGACTTGTTCAACAGCAGCTTCAGTAGGCCCGTGAAACTTTACGATGCGATCAATACCAGCAAAGATACGTTTTAAGCGTTCAGGCATTTCTGTCGTTTCGGTACGAATGGTGCCAGCATCGACAAAACGTAGTTTAGAACCATCCTTTTCGATGATGCCGTAACCAGTTAAGCGCGACCCAGGGTCAATACCGATAATTAATGACATGTTTGCCCTATTTGCCCTTTAAAAATAAAAATATGCCCATATTGTTACATAAGCGTGTCAAAAAAGCTTGATAGTAATTGAGCAGTTGAACGCAACACCTTAAATTAATTTACTGAGATTTGTTTAATTTTCATGAAATTATTTCTTCTGATTTTAGCAGGCTTGATCCTGGAAGTGTTTGTCTGGATCGGTGTGGGCGACCTCGTCGGCAGCATGTGGTATGTCTTTTTCTGGTTCGTGGCGGCCTTCTTTATAGGGATGAATATTATCCGTAAATATTCATCAGGTCTGATGCCTCAAATGCAGCAAATGCAAGCAGGTCAAATGAGTAATGATCCAGCTTTAACTGGAAATTTACCAAAAATTTTGGCTGGTTTCTTATTGCTGTTACCGGGTCTAATCTCAGATATTATGGCATTACTTATTTTGATTCCACCTGTACAAAATGCCATGAAAGCAGTCATAATGAAAACAATGATGAAGCGTCAGCAAGCCATGATGGAAAAAATGATGGGTGGCATGATGGGGGATATGGGAGGCATGGGCGGTGCTCAAGGTCAGAACCCATTTGCAGATATGATGCGTCAAATGCAAGATATGCAAAATCAGCAATCAGGTCGTGATTCATCCGTTATTGATGGTGAAGCTCGTGAAGTGACGCCAGATGCGAAACAAATTGAACTGAAAGATGTCAATAAAAAATAATTAACTCAGTATGAAAGGCCGAATGTGTATTCGGCTTTTTTTTTTGCGTAAATTTTGATACGGCCTAAAAATAAACCTTGTGTTGCCAACAAAAAAATTGAACAAGCGATATAATCTTCACGTTTTAATTCAAATGAATCAGCTTGCATGTCACTGTTATTCACCATCTGTGCGCTTCATTTTGTTGCGCAGTTGAGTCCCGGTCCAGATGTATTATTAATTGCTAAAAGTGCAGCATCAACAACGCGTGCAAATACCTTAAAAATTATTTCGGGGATCTCTGTCGGGATTGTGGTGTGGGTCGTTTTAACCTTATTGGGCTTTACGGTTCTGGTTGAGCAATTTCCATGGATACAACAAGTTTTAATGGCTGTTGGTGGATTTTTCTTGGCGAAAATGGGTTGGGCGATGTTTAGTGGTGGGCTTAAAAGTTTAAATAAAACAGCTAATTTAGAAGATGGGCAGGCCTTAAGTCAGCAGAATACTGAAAATTATTTCTTATTAGGTTTATTTACGAATTTAGCCAATCCGAAAACACTGATCTATTTTAGTAGTGTGTTCTCACTGGCGTTGAGTTCATCAGCCAGTAGTAACCTAAAAGCACAGCTTGCTGTCATCATTCCGATTCAAACTTTTATTGTGTTTAGTCTGTTTATGATGATTATGTCTTTGCCTAAAATTAAAGCACTCTACCAACGTTCGGGTAGTTATATTGATGTGGTTTCAGGGGCGTTATTTTTAATTTTTGCGATTTGGCTGTGGTTCGACGCAATTAGAATGTTCAATCTTCAATAGCTGCAAACATATTGCTGTCAGCAAAGCGAAAGCCAAGTATTAGAACTTGGCTTTTTTTATGTGCCAATTTTATTGCTCTGGATTGGTTTGATCTTGGTCTTTGGATGGTGCTGTATTTGATGGATCTTGTGCAACATCGGTAGTTTCAGCATGATCACGATAACGGTTCGGTTTGAGGGTGGTTTCGGTATTTTCAGAGCCTTTGTATGATCGGCTACGATTGGCGCGTTCACGCAAACCGCCTTTTTTGATTAACTGCACCATCGTCTAGAACCTCATTGCTATTGCCATAGTTTAAAGAATTTTCCTCGTGAAGATAAGTGAGCAGAGCGATGCTAGCGCATAAAAAAGCCTGAAATCATTCAGGCTTTCATCATTTTAATTTCTCGCTTTGAATGACTTTAACGCGACCCGATAACGGTGCTTAAATTCAGCTTAGCTAAAATTTTACACATTGCCAGCTTGTTCATAGGGCTGTATTTGGCTGTTGTAAAAAAAGCTTAATTTTTACCATCTTGCTTGAGTACTTCAAAGATGTTAAGTTGGGTCGTAGCTTCAGTATCATGCTGTTGTAAATACACTTGAACACTCTTAAATAGAATGGCAACAGCCAAACAACTGAGTATGCAAAATATCCAAAAGCCATATGGGCTACGGATATTATGCGAGCCACATTCGGAACATTCTTTATCGCTTGAAGCCAATACTTTATTGCAACAAGCACAGTGATATTGATAGTGCATTGCTTTTCTCCATTTAGTCGAATTTGACCAACATTCTTGTTGTTATTGTCAACCATCAATCCGTGATGATTGTTTTATCTTAATGTGCAAATAAGCTGCTGTACAAGTTTTAAACGGTTTGTTTTGCTCATCATTGTGTAAGTGAGAAGTGTCAGAGAGTTAAATATTTGTTTTATAAATAATTTATAAATGAAACAAGAGATGAATTTTCAGTCATAAAAAAAGCCAGTTCGAAAACTGGCTTTTGCTGTTCTGTCTAAACTGAATTATTGACCCGAACGGATGATGTAATCAAAAGCAGATAATGATGCTTTCGCGCCTTCACCTGTCGCAATGATGATTTGTTTGTAAGGTACTGTTGTACAGTCACCGGCAGCAAATACACCTTTTACATTGGTTTCGTTACGCTCGTTAATT
>NZ_LQXP01000037.1:0-38104 GCF_003268405.1 Acinetobacter sp. CFCC 11171
ACGTATTACCTGCAGGGCCACCACCAATCACAAGAACATCAAAGGCATCTTTGGCATTTAACTTTTCAGCATCTTTCGCTGCAGAGTTAGTATCCAATTTGGCAATGATTTCTTCCAAAGTCATACGACCTTGACCGATGTGGTTGCCGTCTTGGAATACCATTGGTACAGCCATGATTTTGCGTTCTTCGACTTCGTCTTGGAAGAATGCACCATCAATCATGGTTGCAGTTGTACCCGGGTTGTAAATTGCGATCAAGTTAAGTGCTTGAACCACGTCAGGACAGTTATGGCAGCTTAAAGATACAAACACATCAAAGTCAGTTTTAAGACCTAGACCTTTGATGGTATTCAGTACTTCGTCAGAAACTTTCGGTGCATAACCTGAAGTTTGTAGCAAAGCTAGAATCAAAGATGTGAATTCGTGGCCCATCGGTAGACCTGCGAAGAATACACGTGGTGTTTCACCTGCTTTTGCAATACCAAAGCTTGGCGCACGGCTGTTGTTACCGTCAAAACGTGCAGTCACTAAATCAGATAAAGCGGCAACTTCGGTCACCAATTCTTTAATTTTGTCTGATTTGTCCGTGCCGTTTAAAGTCGCGACGATTTCAATCGGGCCTTCAAGGCGTTCAAGTAAGGTTTTCAATTGAGCAGAAGTATTTTGATCTAACATTGCTAACGTCTCCAGAGGAGTAAATTTATTTGATGAGAGAATGATAGAACAAACCATTAAATAGGTGAAACGGTTTGTTTTTATAAAATTAATCGGTTTTACAAATCAAATGATTAAATTTCTTTCTAAATCATAAATATATGGACGTATATTAACATTAAAATGAATTATTTCGTACACATATATCGTGACAAATTCCTCCTTTTTTTCTTTTTTATTGAAATCACACCAAGCCTATGCAAGACATACGCACGACCTGATCAATTACAAAATCTTTATAAAGCTTTAAGTTTCATTTCAGCAAGTCGGCATTAAATCAAATGAAATATCAGGTGATTCGACTGCTTTTGAGTTCTATCAATAAAGCCGCAATCAATCCCTTGCATCAATCAGCCATCGATCTAGAAGTATAAAATCAACAGTGAGCAGAATAATGAAAATTGAATTTGTCTTTGATATTGTTTATCCCATGAGTTATGTGGCGTTTCAAAAGTTGAAGCAAAACTGGAATGAACATACAGCAACTCGTGTAGAGCTATTGCCGATTCAACGCGTTCCTGAAATTCCTGAACAAGGCTTAGATGTGTTGCAGTATTTAACCAATAAGTATGGCGCGAGTGCAGCAAATCGAAAACTCGAAATGACAAAGTTTGCCGCTTATAGCGAAGATGTGATTGTCAATATTGAGCACATGAAACGTATGCCAAACAGTCAACTGGCTCATCAAGCTATATTGGCCTTGGACAATATTTTGGATCAATATGCCCTGACTCAAGCCTTATTCCATGCATTATTTGCACACGGTCAAAATATTGCTGAAATTCACGTTTTAAAAAGCATTATTGAAGGCATTGGTTTAGATGCCTCGAAAGTACTGCGCTCAATTCAACATAAAGATATTGCAGACCGCCAGCATGAAATTACACAGTATGTAAAATCAAAGGGACAGCACCCCATTCCTTTTTACCTTGTGGATGGCGAAGTGAATGATCAGACTTTTTCTACACAGGAACTTCGACAACTGTTTCATCGCGCAAGTTAATCTACCCAAGATCAAAAATCCCCATACAATGTGATGGGGATTTTTATTCTGAGCAATGCAATGATGTAAAAAGAAAATAGGCCTATTAATGAAGTCCCTGCTCAATTCGATTAATCCGTGATTTGAAATGCTGAGATAGTAGATACAAAATTAAGCTCAAAACCAGCGTGAGTACCATCACGGCGATCAACACCCAACGTACAACAACTTCTACTACATTGGCTTGCTGAACTTGTTTTTCCACGCTTTGCGCCATCGGTGTCATGGTTTTATCAAATAGCTGATTTTGCATTGCCCAGAGCTGTTCAGGCTGAAAACCGTATTCACGGAATTTTGCTGGATTTTGTTGCTCGGTATTGATTAAGGATTGCACCAAAGGAATTGCTGTCGCACGATCTACAGGCTTATGCATCAAAGCAGCTTGTGCAAGTAAATAGGCTTGCACGGGTTTTGCCAATTGTGCATCTTCCATCTCGAAAGCCAGCTGGCTTTCCTGAATATTTTTTTCATAATGTACCAATCTTTGATCTGCTGCACGATCATCATGATTAAGGTCATATTGCACATAGGTTAAGCCTGACCAAAGCACAATAAACGATAAAATCCTGCCGACAAATTTCAATACAAAAGACTGGAATCGAATTCTAAAAAATTGAATTTTTTTTAGAAAACCAACCAAGAAAAATGCGCCAATAAATGAAATGATGAGTTTTAGAAATAACCAAGCAATAAAGGATAAAAAGTTTAAAAAATAGTCGGAAGACTCACCGAGTTGATATGTCAAATCACCTGCACTAACGGGAATATGCAGTTGCTGTACGCTAGAACTTAGGCCAAAAAAGCTATAAACCATATCATGCTGAATAAACAACATCACAGCTGAAACGATCAGCACAGAAACACTGGTTAAGGTCAATAACGTCAAATTGCGTTGACGCTTCTTAATGGTTTGAAGCCCTGTTTCCAGTTGCTGCGGATTTAGCGCATATTCATCAATGGGAGGCAAAGACATACTCCTTCAGATTATATTTTCACCTCCCTCACCGTTTATGAAGAAGGGTTTGAACCACTCGATTCAATTACTAAATGATTCAAATTGTTTTGTAAGGCACGAATACGTGTCGTCGCTTCTTCACGCTTTTGTACACCTTCTTTCTGAATTTGAATCACATCATTAACGGTTTTAATGAGGGTATTTTGCACATGTTCAAGTGTTTCGATATCAATCACTGAACGCTGATTGGCTTTTGCTGTATCGACAGAGTTTTGATGCAACAAATCTGCATTGCGTTTTAACAGGTCATTGGTCGCATCATCAATGCTATTTGCCAATTGCACGCTGTTCTTTTGTTCTTGCAATGAAATCGCCAAGCTAATTTGGTTTTTCCAAGCCGGTAAGGTGATATTTTTAATAGCATAAAATTTATCAACCAACATCAAATTGTTGGATTGAATAATACGAATCATCGGCAAGGTCTGCATCGCAGACTGTTGCAAGATCTGTAAATCACTCACACGTTTTTCAAGATTATTTGCCAAATGATTGAGGTCATAGATTTTTTGCGTAGTGGTTTGATCTTGAACTTGAGTGGTTAAGCTTGCAATTTCCTGTTGAATTTCTTGCTCTTTCAACTTACCTGCGGCGATATACACCCCTAATTGTTTATATTCGTCTTGTACGCCTTCAAACATTTTATCTAAGGTATTTACACGCGCTTTTAAGCCATTTTGCGAAGTTTCAATTTCTTTGACCAAAGCATCAATTTGCTCTTTGGTGGTATTAAAGTGCTGATCAAAACTTTGCTTGGCACCTTTAAATTTACTCAGTAACCCACCAAAAAATCCTGAGCTTTTAGATTTATTTAAAATGCTCGTAGTGTTTAGCTGCTGTGCGACTTGTACCACCTGATTGAGCTTTTGACCTGTCGCATCTAGATCTTTATTTTGCACCAAATTTAATAATTCATCGGTATAGGTCGACGTCTTGGTGGCAATGTTTTTACCGTATTCGGCAACACTATTATGACTTAAATCTGCCAATTCCTTACGTGCAGCTTCGACTTCGTGAAAATCGGAAGTTTGTAAGCCAATTTCCTGCAAATTGAGTTGCTGAAACTTTTCTTCAGTCAACTCTTTGCTTACTTCAACGGGTAAATTTTTGGCATCTAAATCGGTCATAACTCACCTTATATTTCTAAGACTTAGAGGAATTCTCTAATGATTTTTTTAAAGTTTTAATCAAATTTTCACGGCTATTATCAAGCTTTTCCAATGAACTTGTCGAGTTACTTTGACGACTTTGTTTCACATGATATTGCCATGCTGGAATCAACACCTGCTGAGCTTCCTTATATCGATCTAATAATTCAAAAGAAAGCTGCTGAGAAAGCTGCATTTGCGTAATTGCAATATCATTACTGGCTTGTAAGGTTTGCAACGTATTCACCTTTTTCGATAAACGTTCTGCAAAGTTGTCAAGCGGATGCTGATTTTTCACAAACTGTGGGTATTCCACCAAGAACTCTTCAGCCGCGACGATATAGCGCGCCATTTGCTCACGTAAACCCTGCAATTGATTAAAACGTGCTTGGGACTTTTGAATTTCTAACTGTAATTTTTGGCTCAGATGATTTGCCCGATCAAGTAATTGATCTAGATTTTTATAATATTCAACTTGTCCTGAACCATATTCCAAATCGATGCCTAACCATTTTTGCAGGGCATTAAATTTGCGTGTTTTTAAATATTTTTTTGAATTGGCTAGAGCTTGAATCAACTGCTCAATAGTTTGACTAAGTTGTTTCGTCAACTGAGGGTCAACACCGTCTAGCAGCACCGACTGTGCTTGAATTAATTGATCAGCATAATGATTTAGACGATATTGATCGGTCAGTAATGGCACAAGGTCATTCCGCTTAATCGAAAGCACTTCCGTCCGATCTACCGTAATATCCTTTAACGGCACCAATACATCAATTTGTGACATAGCCAATTAAACTCAATAAAATCATTTTATACTACAAGTTTTGCCATAAAAGTCTTGTAGTATTTTGCAAAAAATACATCTATTTCATCAGTCAAATTTCGCCATCAAATTCAACCGTTGCCTATAGATCCGCCAAAGCAGCCATACAGCATCATTTCAATGGATATGATGACCTACACAGATGAATTCAAGCTTAAGATACCCAAAGATTCAATCTAGATTTAAATTAAACAACTGACTCTACATGAATTATTATCAAAATTATCGTAAAATTTAATCCATATACTTTAGAACCAAATATTAGATCAATAAATTTAGAGGCTTAAATGGAACGTTTTTTCCATAACACAATGTATGCAGCACGTTGGATTCTGGCTCCCGTGTACTTTGGATTATCCTTTGCACTGCTACTGCTCGCGATTAAATTTTTCCAAGAAGTCATTCATGTCCTTCCGCATATTTTAGAATATTCAGAAGCTGACCTGATTTTAGTCATCCTCTCTTTGGTCGATATGACTATGGTGGGCGGACTGATTGTGATGGTGATGTTTTCAGGCTATGAAAACTTTGTTTCCCAACTGAAAATAAATGAATCGACCAATCGCTTGAACTGGCTCGGCACCATGGATGCCAATTCATTAAAACTCAAAGTTGCAGCATCAATCGTGGCAATTTCTTCGATTCATTTATTGCGTATTTTTATGGATGCGAAAAACATCCCCAATGACAAAATCATGTGGTACATCATCATGCATTTAACCTTTGTTTTTTCTGCTTTTATGATGGGATATTTGGATAAAATCAGTAAGCACTAATCTAGGTAAGGTTAATGAAGCCATTTGCGATAATGGCTTCTCGTCAAATTTTAAATCTAGTTATTCATCAAGTTCACTCATTCGCCTTAAACGCTCAAGATCCAAGATCACGATTTGTCCATAATTCCACGCGATCACCTGTGTTTGAACAAATTGCTGCAGATGTTTATTCAAGGTTTGGCGTGAAATATTAAAAGACTCTGCAAATTCCTGCTGACTGAGTCTCAAAGGAATTTCCTGCCGACAGCCATATTGTTCATAGAGTCGAATCAAATGTCTTGCGATACGCTGCTCTAGCGTTGCAGTTCTCAAATAACGATTATGCTCAAACATCAAATACATGCGTCGACTGAGAGATTGCACGATATTCCAAAGCGCCTGTGGATCGCGCTGTAAAACCGCTAAAAACGTTGTTCCAGAAATGATCGCAACTTCGACGTGTGTCGCAGCAAAATAATCATAATTCAAAGGCTTTTGTTGTAAGAGTGCGACAAAATTAAATACCGACTGGCGACGAATATAGTCATTGACAATCAATTCACCATTATTTTGCAACCAACCAATTTGTAGCGTACCTGAAAGCAAAATATAAATATCTTGCACGATTTGTTGTTGTTTTAAGATGTGCTGCTGCGAATGAAACCGTGAATATTTCACCTGTTGCACAAGCTGTTCTAAAGTCTGATCGCGAAAGCCCTTAAAGATGTCTTCATTACGCAAAATTTGCAACAAATGTTGTTGGGCGGTGTTCTTTTGATCGCTCACGTCTATAAAAAAATGCCTAAGATCTCATCGATCTTAGGCAAGTGCTGAAAAATGTAAAACTATTGTTTTTCGCATTATTTATCTATTTTTGTGCTGTTTTAATGACGCACTCATACTTAAGATGCTTTCTCATAAATACGGCCAGCTTCAGAACGCAAGTTTGAAATGTCGGTGTTTTGAATGTTTTTCAATACAGTACTCGGCAGACCATTTACATCGACAGGCACATCGCCTTCAATGGTGACACGTGAGGCGATACGTAGCTCATCACCATAGTCATTGATGGCACGGTGCTGCGTCGCACGATTATCCCAAATCGCAACATCACCAACCGCCCAGCGCCAACGCACAATATTTTCCCATTGCACGATTTGCTCTTGAAACAGTTCAAATAGGCGTCGTGACTGTGCCGGACTATATCCACTGAAGCGTTTAAAGAAATGACCCAAAACCAAACTTTTTTCACCTGTTTCAGGATGTACACGCACCAAAGGATGCTCAGTTTCCACTTCTACCGCGGTACGGAATAAATGGCGACCTTCTTCATTGTACTGACCTTTCGGCGCCGCATAGTCATAACTATTACTATGCACCGCGCGTAATTGTTCCGCCAACTTTTGCAGCTCAGGACTTAAATCTTCATAAGCGGTCACGGTATTGGCCCAAACCGTATCGCCACCATGTTCAGGTGCAACTACATTTCTTAAAATTGTGGCTTTAGGATAATTGGGCAAAAACGTAATATCGGTATGCCACGAGTCTGCACGCCCACCACGTGAGTCAATTGACAAAGTATGTGCTGTACCATCTTTGAGTGGCACACTTGGGTGATTCAACGGATTACCTAAAAGTCGTGCAAAGGCTTCTTGTTCTAAATCGGTGAGATCTTGCTGCCCACGCACAAATACAACTTTATATTTTAATAATGCATGATTAAATTCATCGACCACGCTTTTGTCTAAATTTCCAGACAACTGAATGCCAGAAATTTCGGCACCAATACGACCGGTCACAGGTTTTACTTCAATATGCTGATATTGATAGTCTGGATTGTAATGATTCGATTCTAATTGTGTCATAGGGCTCTACCTTATTCTTCAAATTATTAAGCAACGATGGTGTTGTTGAAATAAAGTGTGCCGACTTCGTGCCCATGACTCTGTCAATTCTTTGACAGTTTTCCCAAGTTAAACTGCAATGGTTGTAATAAAATCTGCTTAACAACTTTTGCCGATTTCATATCTAAAAATGCGATATCGAAAAATAAAAAAGCCATCAGTATCGATGGCTTTGTGTGCAGAATTTATCTGTATAGCAGTGGAATTATAAATAGTCCCCTTCACGCTCAGGTTGATAGAGCACTTTAATGATTTTGACTTTCATAGTGTGACCATCAGGCTGCGGCCATTCTATTTCCTGCCCTTCAGCCAAACCTAATATGGCAGCACCCACTGGAGCCAAAACATTGACTTGACCTTTATCGCCACGAAAATCATGTGGATAGACCAGTGTAATTTCGGTTGCTTCTGTCGCAGGTGCAATGTTAATGAGAACTTTGGCATTCATACTCACCACATTGGCAGGGACATCTTGTGGAGCAACCACTTCAGCGCGCGCCATCTCATCTTCCAAATGCTCCATCGTCGGCGTCAGCTTAGACTGATGCTCCAACATGGTTTCTAAACGATGTAAATCTTGTTCTGAAAGAATAATATTGGGTTTTTTCATATAAAGTTCCTTTGCGACCTTGCCAACAGATCTATAGCGATGGGCAAATTTTTTGTTATCTCTTATTCCGTTATAACAGAAATATAAATGTTTAGATAACTTTTGAATTTTTCTGATGACATAAAAAAAGCCCCCTTGAGGGGGCTTTCTCAAGTCAGACTTATTTTGCGTAAACTGGGAATTTAGCGCAAACAGCAGCAACTTTTTCTTTCACTGCAGCAATCACAGCTTCGTCACCTTTGCTGTCTAGAACGTCAGCGATCCAGCCTGCAAGGTCACGTACTTCAGCTTCGCCAAAACCACGTGTTGTTACAGCAGGAGTACCGATACGGATACCAGAAGTCACGAATGGAGAACGTGGATCGTTTGGTACTGAGTTTTTGTTCACAGTAATGTGAGCAGCACCTAACCAAGCATCGGCATCTTTACCAGTAATGTCTTGTTTAATTAAAGATAATAAGAACAAATGGTTCTTAGTACCGCCAGAAACAACATCATAACCACGTTCGATTAGAACTTCAGCCATTGCTTGCGCATTCTTAACAACTTGTTGTTGGTAAGCTTTATATTCAGGCGCCATTGCTTCTTTGAAGCAGATCGCTTTAGCCGCTACAGCGTGAACTAAAGGACCACCTTGATTACCAGGGAATACAGCTGATTGTAATTTTTTCTCGATTTCTTCATTTGCTTTCGCAAGGATTAAACCAGAACGTGGACCACGAAGTGTTTTATGTGTAGTCGTTGTAGTTACGTCAGCAATTTGTACTGGGCTTGGGTAAACACCAGCAGCAACTAGACCAGCTACGTGAGCCATATCTACGAATAAGTAAGCGCCAACTTTGTCCGCGATATCTCGGAAACGCTGCCAATCAACAACTTGGCTATACGCAGAGAAACCAGCCACGATCATTTTTGGCTTGTGTTCTTCAGCTAAACGTTCAACTTCTTCATAGTCGATTTCGCCAGTTTCTGGGTTCAAACCGTATTGAATTGCGTTGTAAGTTTTACCAGAGAAACTAACTTTAGCACCGTGAGTCAAGTGACCACCGTGAGCCAGGCTCATACCTAAAACTGTATCGCCTGGGTTAAGTAGCGCAAGGTAAACTGCAGAGTTTGCTTGTGAACCAGCGTGTGGTTGAACGTTTGCATAATCAGCACCAAACAATTCTTTAGCACGGTCAATGGCCAATTGTTCGATCACGTCTACATACTCGCAACCGCCGTAGTAGCGTTTACCAGGGTAGCCTTCTGCATATTTGTTAGTAAGTTTTGAACCTTGAGCTTCCATTACTGCAGGTGAACAGTAGTTTTCTGAAGCGATTAACTCAATGTGCGCTTCTTGGCGAGCATCTTCATTCGAGATCGCTTGAGCTAATTCAGGGTCAAATTGAGCAATAGAGGTGTTGGCAAACATTAGCGAGGTCCTATTAAATTAGGGCTTTTAAGCCGTGCTAAGATTGGCGCGTATTGTAGCATGAAGTTTTAGAAATGAGAGAGGGAAGTTTGTGCTGTTTTTAAATAAATAATGCCCGTGTTGAATCTGCACGAGCATTATTTAAGTCAAATCAACTTATTGATTTGGCATGAGAGTCTCTACATCTTGCACAAAATTTGCCAGATTATCGGTATAAATAGTAAGATGATCCGCTGTCGCTTGCTCACGATAGTCAATTGATGTTCCCGGCTTAGCAAGGCTAATCATAAATTTAGTTGCATCTGCTGGAATGGTCTGATCGGCTTTACCTTGATAAATGATGATCGGCGTTTTCACCGCTGTCGTTAAAGGCTGTGAACCTTCACTCATAAAGTTTTGGATTGGCTTTAAAGTTAAGAAATCAGGCTGAGTTCGACCATAGTTATCCAAAGTCGTGTTCTGACTCGCATAACTGAGCATGTCATCTTGAATTAACTTGGTTAACTCGCCTGAACACACTGTTTCAGCCTGAGGTGCAATCGCAGCCAGATGTCCACTAAATACTTTTGAATAATCCACACTGTTTTTATGCCCTTGCATACCCGCAATGATCTGCGCAGTAAAACTGTCTAAAGGTGCATAAATCATACTTTGCACGGTTGCAGGTTTGTCTTTGGCTAACTTCTCGCCTGCGTCAAGAATGAGCGCAAGATTATTTGCAGGTGCTATGGCAATCGTTCCCTTATAATTTAAGTCAGCACGCGATGCGAATTCAGCTGCACCTAATACGGCTTGACCACCTTGAGAATGTCCGATCGAAAGCCAATCCTTCGACACCGTTTTACCTTGACTGGTTAAGTAACTTCGAGCAGCGACAACGGCATCGGTAATCGAAAAGGCTTCACTTTTTAGATTCAGATAAGGATGGTTTTCACGTCCACTAGGTTCCCCTAATCCTTCATAATCGGGTGCCACAACGACATAACCCTTTGCCAATAACATTTGCAATAAATATTCAGTGCCTTGCAAACCTTGTCGGCTCGGAGCGCATTTATCAGCCACACCGGTCGTTCCATGTGCCCAAGCCACAATTTTCCAACCACCTGCCGGAGCAACTGTTTTTGGGGTAAAGACTAAGGCTGTGGCTTGAACAACTTTGCCATCTACTCCTAGCATTTTATAGGTCATCAATCGGCTGTCTGCACTCACAGCAGGCATATTGTCTTGACTATAGGCTGTTGTAGTTACCACCGGATTTTTGATCTGATTGAGATCAGCATTTGTTTCAGGATTACTAAATTGTTGGTCATTACTATCATTACCGCAGGCTGCTAAAAATAGCATACTGCTGACTAAAACCGTTAAACGCAGCATTTTCATTCCATGATCCTTTTGTTTGTTGTTTTAAAGTCAATTTTTCATTGAATATGAATCATTAAATACATGGAACAAACTTTTGTTCAAGCCTAATTTTTAAGCAACTACTCTTATTTTAATTTATTAAATTAATATAGAACTAAAACTTTGTTTTAGCTCGATATGTATTAATAGCATTCAAATACATCAGCCACCCCGATCTCAGAAAAATGGCTGAACTTATATTTCTGATCATTGGATACAGATTGGGCTATTTTTCGGAGGTTAAAGCAAAATGTAAAATCAACAAAAATGCTGTACCCCCTGCCAACTACACAAACATATGCACAAAAGTAAAGCCGAAAAACCACCATGCCATTGATCGTGAACATACTCTAGTGCTTAATCCACTTAGCGACATTTTTGGATATCACGATGGACAAAAGCCTTTAAAATAAGTCGATTTAGAAGATGGTTTAGCTTTATCCCGCTGTAAAGGTTTTATTTCGGCAGATGCGATAAAAGCAGATTATTTAAACACTGCGCAGCCATCTTCATAATATTCCTACAAATAATCACAGCATGGGTTTGTCAGTGTGGATGTGATCATGTACATTCATAAACATTATTCAACATGCTGGAACTGGACATGCAAGCCATCATTCTCGACACAGAAACCCATACACTAAATGGACAACCCATCGAGATTGCCTATGCTCCAATTCAGGTGGCAGATGCCAAAATTACCCTAGATAAATCTAAAATTTTTGATCAACTTTATCGTTGTGATGAAGCAATTTCTTTTGCAGCAATGGCTGTACATCATATTTTAGAATCAGATCTTGAAGGTCAGCCCCACTACAGCAGTTTTGAACTCCCATCAGAGACGACATATATCATTGGGCATAATATCGACTACGATATTCGAGCGCTCGAAAAATGCGGTGTAGATGGTTCAAAAATTAAAGCCATTTGTACCCTTGCCCTTGCTCGTCGAGTTTGGCCTGATGCAGAAGCGCATAATATTTCTGCCTTGATATATATGATCACCAAAGGCAGTGAAAAAGCACGTGAAATGATCCGTAAAGCTCACCGCGCAGATATGGATATCATTTTAACTGCCAATATTTTGATGCATATCGTCCATCACTTAAAAATCAATAGCATCGAAGAATTATACGAAGCTTCGGAAGATGCTCGCATTCCTCGCAGTATTAATTTTGGTAAACATCGTGGTACCGCAATTGCAGAATTACCTGCAGACTATGTGCAATGGCTATTACGTCAAGATGACTTAGACCCGTACTTGCGTAAAGCTTTAGAAAACTCTGCTGCCATTACTCTATAAATCATTGATTATTTAATATTTTCTTAATATTACTGTCATTATCACTGCATAGGATTGCCTTAATTCTTTTGAGCTATGGAATTAAGGCATGTTCAACTATCAAAAAACTGAGCTGGGGTTTCAAACTTTAAAAGACCGACAGCTCGCATTAAATGCTAGACAACGTCGTCTGCTACTCTTAATTGGTAGTGATGACTTTAACCAAATGCCAGTGCATTATCAGCAGCGGATTGCTGAAGAGACATTGCTCGAGCAACTAATGGAACTTGGGCTGATTCAACCAATTACAGCACATGATCATCTACGCCTTCAAAGCTCAGATTTTTCTGCTTTTAATACTCCTAAAAAAGCGCCTAGCAATACATCCGATCTCAATAACCTTAGCCCTGCATTTGATCTCACAGCGCAAGAACATGTGACTTTTAATGAAGTTTCAATGCCAACGATGGAAGTTCCTCAGATTCATTCACAGTACGCACTGACGACCTCCCTACCAATGGATGCGATGGGCTCTACACCCCATCAATTCCCACAATCCACACCTGAAACTACGACAACAAACAATCCTGTATTACCAGAAAAAACCGTTGATTTCATCGAGCATGATTTTGATGAGTTGCAGAGTTTTATGTGCAGTTACTTACAGCGTTATTGTGGGCTGATGGCAAAAAAATTAATGCTTAATATTCAACAGGCCACGGACATTGCAGACTTAAAAGCCTGTCAGATGCAATGGATCACCTGTCTAAATGAATCCAATATTCAACCTAAACTCTTACAACATGCATTACAGCAAATTAATTACAGTCTAAAAAATCTGCAACAACTGGTTTAACTTAGAGACTTTTCCTCACTTCTCATTCAAAAAACAACTTAATGAGGTGAGTAATTCTTCACACATATCAATATAAGAAATTGAATTTTATTAACTTTATCGATTCACTTATTTCTTTTATGGTTTTAACTGCTGTTTTATACGACCTTCCCCTAATGTCAATCAACAGTAAAAAATCGCAAGAATTAAACCGACCTCCCAGCGTTTGAGCATGTCAATGTCACAACAATTTTGTTTAGAATTTGATTCTTTCGATAATCCAATGCAACTCAGCAAAATTGGCAATTGGGTATTTACCTTCTTAACCTCACAAGACGAATTGCCCGATGTTCAATTGGCCATTACCTATGTCATGCCACGAAAAATTAGTGATGAATTACAGCCTAGACGTGTGGTCATTCAAAATACAGCCATTGAAACAATTTGGCGTATAGAACAAGTTGAATGCTTCAACAGCCAAACGAACCAAGAACTCACCTTTACAGCAGCGGAACCTCAAGCTCAATTGGTTTTAAACAGTATCATTGAAGAATTTGCCCGTTACGATGTCCCATTGGTATTCAAGCCGCTTTAATTTAAAGCGAATTCCAACTTATTTTTCATAAAGATTTAAGCTGTCTCAATGATTTAACCAAAGTCACCTAGATAGACATTAAATGAAAAATAATCCATACAGATTATTGTTGCTCAATTCATATACACTATTCCTGCTCAATAATTTTTGACCATGGATAATAAAAAATGAATTTAGCCAATTATTCTAATGATCAGGCACTCATCCTTTTCAACCTATATAGCAGCCTTGAACAATGTCTAGATGCGATTGGACATCTGCACCTTGGACCAAAACTAGTGCTGACCGACCATGATGTATCAAAAGATCATATGATCGTGCAACGTTTTCAAGCTGGGGTTTTAACTCAAGAAATCCAAGTGCGTAAACAAGACGTTGAATTGTCTTCTAGCAATCCGATGACGCGCTATCAGTTACTCTCTTATATTTTGAATCAATTTAAAGCAGATCAAACAGCTTAAATTTCAATCTCTAAAAATAAAAAACTCACCATAAGGTGAGTTTTTTATTCATTCAATTTAAGCTTCTAAAAGCTTGTAAATACTGTCCGATTTTTGACTTTCAAAAAGTAATTCGATACTGGGTAGGATGATTTCACCAGCAATAATGATATGTTCAATGCGATGAAACAGCCCTCTTGAATCTTCTTCTGAAGGATTACGCACCAAAGCTTGTGCTTCATAAACCTGACTAAATTGGTCCTTTACCTTTATGTCAATCATCTGTGTCATGGTAACGTCTCTACTTGTTTTAATAACTGCATTTTTTATATCACACCTTTACGCAACAACCTGCTTTGTAAATGTTAGATTTCATGGCAATGTAAACTTATTTTACTTTAATAAATATATATCAATAACATAAGTTGACTATTTAATTATTGTTTGACAAAAACACTATATTTTCACATTTTGAAAGACATTAAAAAGCCCGCATTGCTGCGGGCTCTATGTTGGAAGGCTAGTGCTGATTTCTTGTCTGCAATATCTTAAGACTAAAATATTACGAAACTCAACGAGCTGTCATTGATCCGTCCAACTTATTGGTAGCGTCGTTTTATGACCTACCGTGATTTAAATATAGCACTTTCAATTCTCTTGCCAAGCCTTGCTAACACTTCAAAACAATTGATCAAATAAAATACAATTGATATTTTTTCAAAATAAGCGAGCATAGCTCTGCCCAATGCTTGTAAAAGATTTAAATAAATTGGCCATTAAAAATAAATTCAACACTATCAATCTATAAACATTCTTTTCTCTTACTTTTAATTCTACCTTAGACAACCCTTGTATTAATTTCTGACCTGAATTTTAAGTCTTATATTCATTTTTAACAGTCCTTAAAAATACTAGTAAGTAAGGTTGCCGTCTCAAATTAAAATCTAAAACAAAAAAAAGCCCCTGTATCACTACAGGGGCTTTTTTGAATTTGGCGGAAGCGGTGAGATTCGAACTCACGGAGGACTCGCGCCCTCGTCGGTTTTCAAGACCGGTGCATTAAACCGCTCTGCCACGCTTCCATGTGTGCCATAATACGGAGGTTTTACTCATCTGACAAGTAAAAATTACAACTAAACCTTTCAAATGAATATTGTTTCGCCAAATCCTTAAAGTTTAGCCGCAAGCTCCGCACCTTCACGTATTGCGCGTTTTGCATCTAACTCTGCTGCTAGTTTTGCGCCACCAATAATATGGTAATTGGCAAGGGTTTTCTCACCCTGTTCTGGCATCAAATGCTTTACCGATTCCTGACCTGCACAAACGACAATCGTATCTACACGTAATAATTGATCATGCCCTTCATATTCAACCCAAAGACCTTCATCAGTAATGGCTTTGTATTGAACACCACGCAGCATACGAACCGCATTTTTCTTTAATTGTGCACGGTGCACCCAACCTGATGTTTTACCTAACCCTGCACCAAGTGTAGTTGTTTTACGTTGTAATAAATAAATTTCTCGAACGGGAGGTTCGATCTCAGCAGCCTGCATACCGCCTTCTGTTACATAGTTTGGATTCGGATCAACACCCCACTCCCGCTGCCAATCCGCTAAAGGCATTGGTTGTGGCTGATGTGGTGGTTTGAGTAAAAATTCAGATACATCAAAGCCAATGCCGCCTGCACCAATCACAGCAACTTTATTGCCCACAGCTGCGCCTTTCAACACTTCTGCATAAGACAAGACATTCGGGGCATCACTACCTTCGATTTTTAAACTGCGAGGAACCACACCTGTTGCAATAACAACTTCCTCAAACCCTTCACGTTCAAGTTGTTCACGGTTTACACGCGTGTTTAAACGCAGATCGACACCCGTTTTTTCGATTTGAACTTTAAAGTAGCGAATCGTTTCGTGAAATTCTTCTTTGCCGGGAACGACTTTCGCCAAATTAAATTGACCACCCACCTCTGCACCAGCTTCAAATAGTGTCACCGCATGGCCTCGGCTTGCTGCAACCGTTGCAGCAGACATGCCTGCCACGCCACCACCGACGACTGCAATACGCTTCGGTTTTTTAGTTTTTAAATAAACCAATTCAGTTTCATATGCCGCTCGTGGGTTGACCAAACACGTCGCACGCTGATTTTTAAAAGTATGATCTAAACAAGCTTGGTTACAGGCAATACAGGTATTAATTTCATCGACACGGTTGGTCGCCGTTTTATTTACCCAAAATGGATCTGCCAAGAATGGACGCGCCATTTGCACCATATCTGCCTTGCCTGAAGCTAAAATTTCTTCAGCTGTATCTGGCATATTGATACGGTTGGACGCAATGACAGGGATCGCAACATGTTTTTTGACTTCAGCGGTATAGTCCACAAACGCTGCGCGAGGCACTGAGGTCACAATTGTCGGAATACGTGCTTCATGCCAGCCAATCCCCGTGTTCAGCAACGTCACACCTGCGGCTTCCAATGCTTTAGCAACAGTAATGACTTCTGCCATGGTGTTCCCATCATGAACCAAATCGAGCAATGACAAACGGAAGCAGATAATAAATTTCTCACCCACTTCAGCACGTATTGATTTCACAATATCAACCGCAAGGCGCATACGATTTTCAATTTCACCGCCCCAACGGTCTGTCCGTTGGTTGACATGACGGCTTAAAAATTGATTCAACAAATAGCCTTCCGAACCCATAATTTCAACACCATCATAGCCGGCCTTATGTGCAAGACTTGCCGTTTTGACATAATCATCAATGGTTGAAAGAATTTGTTTGTCCGTTAATTGACGTGGTTTAAAAGGTGAAATCGGAGATTTAATCGGACTTGCTGACACTGCAAAAGGCTGATAGCCATAACGCCCAGCATGCAAGATTTGCATTAAAATTTTGGCACCATGCTTATGTACTGCATGGGTCACCAAGCGATGCGGAGCAATATCACCTAACGTATTCATGGTACCGCCAGCAGGTAACAGCCAACCTTGACGGTTTGGCGAAATACCGCCTGTAATAATCAGGCCGACACCACCTTTCGCACGCTCACCAAAATAAGCCGCAAGCTTAGGATAATTATAAAAACGATCTTCCAGCCCACTATGCATGGACCCCATCACGACACGGTTTTTAATCGTGGTAAAACCCAAATGTAAAGGCTTTAAAATATTTGCATAGCTAGTCGTTGTCATGCTGAATCCTTATTTTGGCTTTGCAACTTGTTGCATAACACTTTAGCGGTTTTTTTATATTTTGGGATGACAATTTAGAAAATATTCTTCGTATTTATAGTCAATACCTCCTAATATATAAATCCTCGAACCATAAAAAAAGCCGTGATATATCACATCACGGCGTGTTGTTTTATAAAGCATTATTTCCAATGTTTCAGCTTACTGGTTTGTCCAATCCCGACATTAAAGCTATTGGTTGGATCCAGTTTTTGATAATGATTTTTTAATGCAGGCTTGGCCACATACAAATGCCCAACATTGTGTTCCGCAGGATATTCAGCGCCACGATCATCGAGTAAATGCCACATTGCATGTTCCATTGCCAAAGGGTCTACGCCTTTTTTCACAATATAATCTTGATGAAAAACATGACAGAGAAAATGTCCATAATAGAGTTTATGGATAATTTGCTCATTCATGGCTTTCGGCAAAGTTTCGACCCATTCACGATCATTGCGACGTAATGCAATATCTAAAGCCACTATATCTTCAACTTCTGAACGATGCGTATCACGATAACGAATTGCAGCACCTGCCACCGCAAAGCGATGTAAAAATGCCTTACGACCTTCTTCATCCGTACATTTAAAATATTTGCCTGACGTTTTATCTAAAAAATACGTTTTCAAATACGCATCAACTTGATCAACATCCTGATTTTCAATACGAATCATCAAATGATGTTCATATAAATCACGAAACTCATTCATACGTTTTGGCAGATGATTCGGCATAAATTTAGTGACGAGTTGTAAAACTTTATCCGATAAACCTTGCAAACCCAGTTTTTCTAAATAGCCATCGACTTTATCTTTCATGGCAAAAGCAGCAGGAACTTTTGCGGTGCCGAATTTTTCAATAAATACAAAAGAATCTTTACCGTATTCAGCCCCAATATCGTATGCCACACGATGAATGTACTCACCTGCAATCGGGAGGCGTGCAAGATCTTTTAATAGAAAACGACGAATTTCGGTTAAATCATCTTGTGAATTGGTCCCTACATAAAACACCTGACTAGGGATTTTTTCAAAGGTATCTAAACGTACTGCAAAGACGCAGACCTTACCTGCTGAACCCGATGCTTCAAATAAACGGCTTGGATCGGCATTAAAACGTGCAGGCGTATTTTCATCAACCTGCTTTACGTCATGTGAATAGCGTTGATCTGACGCACAGCAGCTTGAATTATTCACAATATCATTGATTTGATAGTTTTTATTTTCCAGCGCTGTGAGGATTTCTTCAGGCGTATTGCCAAGATTGACACCTAGATGATTGACCAACTCTAACTCACCTGACTCATTCACTTGTGCATACAGTGCAAGCTCTGTATAGGCAGGACCGCGGCGTACCAAAGCACCCCCTGAGTTATTGCATACGCCGCCCAAAACCGATGCCCCAATACACGAAGAACCAATCACCGAATGTGGTTCACGATTAAATGGCACCAAATCTTTTTCAAGTTTGTCTAATGTCGCACCCGGTAGACAAATCACTTGCTTGCCTTCATTAATCACTTGGATGCCAACCAAACGACGTGTACTTATCAGCACCACAGGACGGTCATAGTCATCACCAAACGGCGTTGAACCACCTGTCAGACCTGTATTGGCGGCTTGCATAATCACAATACAATTTGCATCCACAGCCGCTTGCAGCACTTGCCATTGCTCAAGTAATGAGGCTGGTGTAACCACAGCCAATACTTTTCCTGCACCGTAACGGCGACCTTGGCGGTATAAACGTGTGTCTTTATCTTCAGTTAAAACGTGTTGCTTACCAACGATGTTGATGAGGTTTTGAATGGTTTGTAATGATTGAGTTTGCATGCTCGTAGAATTTTCCATTTTCATTATTTTCTCTCCTCGCTAAAGAGGAATTGCATTGTTATGCAATGAAAAAATATTGATTTAAATAATTTTAAACAACGTAGGTTTATTTGCACATATCAAAAGTTTTTAGTCATTGTTATTAAAATCTATAATGAATATCCCTTCTCCCTTTGGGATGAGTAGCAATGCTACACAAGAGGGTTAGGAGAATTAATCAATAAATACCTCTCCCTAACCCTCTCCTACAAGGAGAGGGAACTTTCATTTTTTAATTTTTTTTGATGACGAATAACTTTCCCAAGAGATCTATTCAAAAAATCACCCAGCCAACTCTTTCTCTAACTTCACCAAACAATCAGATGTAATATCCGCAATGGTTTTTGCACCAGTTAAGGTCATCGCAACACGCATTTCTTTATCAATCAGTTCTAGAAGATTGGAAACACCCTCACCACCTGCTGCACCGAGTGCATAAACAAATGCGCGACCGAGCATACAGGTATCTGCACCCAAAGCCAGCATACGCACCACATCTAAACCATTTCGAATACCTGAGTCAGCAAGAATTTTAATATCGCCTTTTACTGCATCTGCAATTGGCGGTAATGCACGCGCTGATGATAAAACCCCATCGAGCTGACGGCCACCATGGTTTGACACCACAATGCCATCTGCACCAAAACGCACTGCATCTTTGGCATCTTCAGGGTCAAGTATGCCTTTAATAACCATCGGGCCATCCCAAAATTCACGAATCCACTCAAGGTCTTTCCATGAAATTGATGGGTCAAAGTTATTGCCCAACCAGCCGATATAATCTTCCAAACCTGTTGGTTTGCCCAAGTATTTAGAAATATTCCCTAAGTCATGCGGACGACCTAATAAACCCACATTCCACGCCCAGTGTGGGTGGAAACACGACTGCATATAACGGCGCATGGCAGCATTTGGGCCGCTCATCCCCGAGTGTGCATCACGGTAACGTGCGCCCGGAACAGGCATATCCACGGTAAACACCAGAGTTGAACAGCCTGCTGCTTTGGCACGTTCTAAGGCATTTTTCATAAAGCCACGGTCACGTAGCACATATAACTGAAACCACATGGGACGCTGAATCGCTGGCGCCACTTCTTCAATTGGACATACTGAAACGGTAGACAGCGTAAATGGAATGCCCTTTTTATCTGCGGCAACGGCTGCTTGAACTTCACCACGACGTGCATACATCCCTGTTAAACCCACAGGTGATAGAGCCACAGGTATCGATAAGGTTTCATTAAACAGTTGGGTTTCTAGACTCAGCTGTGACATGTCATTCAGCACACGTTGACGCAACGCTATTTTTGATAAATCTTCTACATTACGCTTTAAGGTATATTCGGCATACGCCCCGCCATCGATGTAATGAAATAAAAATGGCGGTAAACGACGACGTGCCGCTTCACGGTAGTCATTGGCAGAAGAAATAATCATGCTTATATCCTGTTTAATCGACTGGCACGCTGACGACGAGCTTCTTCTTCATCAATCATGCGCACCTGTTGTACTACAAACTCAATGTGTCCACAGACTGCTTTACGTGCAGCTTCAGGATCACGACGTTCAATTGCATTCATGACTTGAAAGTGCTGATCATGCAATTGATCAAATCGGTGTGCTTCGCTATAAACTTTTCGACGACCTAAAACGACATTAAATTGCAACAGATCAAATAGACCACGCATCATCTGAATCAACACTAAATTGTGTGAAGCTTCAGCAATTGCTAAATGAAATTTGGCATCTGCACGCGCTGCTTCATCGTCATTGCCTAAAGCCTGAAAATGATTGATCTGATCATAATAATGTCGGATATGTGCCAAGTCCTCTGCTGTAGCACGTTGTGCCGCATACCATGCAGTACCACCTTCTAAAATAATGCGCGCCTCTTGCACATCAAAACGGTAGGCAGGGTCTTCACTAATCAAACTGCTGATGGGCTGCACAATTTGATAACTCGACCAAGTCGCAGGTAATTGCTTTAAAAAAGTCCCCGCACCGACTTTACTGACCAACACGCCCATGCTGGTCAATTGAGAAATCGCTTCGCGTAAAGAGGTGCGTGAGACGCCAAGTTGTTCACACAGTTTCCGTTCAGCAGGCAGACGATCTCCAACTTGCATATTGCTTTCTTCAATCAATACACGAAGACTTTGAACAGTTTTATCAGAGACTTTCATCTGCTTTCCTTAACGTTGTTACACAATGCGTGTTATGGAATCATCCAAGGGAACACATAAGCTTGTAGGGTGATTAAAATCCCCATCATGATTGTGAACGTTATACTGTGTTTTACGGTAAAACGGAATAAATCCGACTCTTTACCTACCAATCCAACTGCCGCACATGCAATTGCAATTGACTGGGGTGAAATCATTTTTCCTGTCACACCACCACTAGTATTGGCAGCAACGAGTAATACTTCTGGCACACCAATTTGCTGTGCAGTGGTTGCCTGTAATGCAGCAAATAGTGCATTGGCTGACGTATCTGAACCCGTAAGGAAGACACCAAGCCATCCTAAAAATGGCGAGAAAAAGGTAAAGGCTTGGCCTGTATGCGCAAGTGCCAATGCCAATGTTGCCGACATCCCTGAATAGTTGGCGATAAATGCAAAAGCCAAGACCATTCCAATCGAATAAATTGGAATTTTTAATTCATTAATGGTTTCACCAAAGGTCACAATTGCTTCTTTAGGCTTCATTTTTAAGAAAATAATGGTAATGATCGCAGCAATGACAATTGCCGTACCTGTTGCCGAAAACCAATCAAATTTATAGATGGCATCGTAGTCCTTCATTTCAGGTACGACTGGCGGCATCTTTTGAACCAATTGATGTAAAAATGGCACTTTGATCGAAATAACCAAATCATGTAAGGCACCGTCTTTAGTAAATAAATCCTTAAACGGTTTAATACTCCAGATCGTAACCATCACCGTTAAGATCGCAAATGGCGACCACGCTTTTGCAATTTGACCTAAGCTATATTTTTGCTGTTTTTGCGCAGCAACATCTTCACTCATCGTCGCATCTTGATCTGCAAAGCGGAAAATATGTTTAGGCTGCCAATATTTAAATAAAATCGTTAATGACACTAAAGAAGCAATCGCCGCAGTAATATCTGGTAATTCAGGACCGACAAAGTTCGACGTTAGATACTGTGCAATCGCAAAACTACTCGCCCCAACCACAACTGCAGGCCAAGTTTCCTTCACACCGCGCCAACCATCCATAATCGCCATAATCCAAAACAGTACAATCGGTACCATAAATGGCAGCTGTCGACCAACCATCTGACTGATTTCCATCGTATCAACACCAGACACTTGCCCAGCAACGATAATTGGAATACCCATCGCACCAAAAGCCACTGGCGCTGTATTTACGATCAGACAAAGACCTGCCGCATATAAAGGCTTAAAGCCTAAACCTACCAATAGTGCTGCAGTAATCGCCACAGGGGCACCAAAGCCCGCCGCACCTTCGAGGAAAGTACCGAAAGCAAAGCCAACTAACAGCATCTGTAATCGTTGATCTTCAGTAATGGAAAGAATCGAAGAACGGATGATGTCAAACTGCCCAGTTTTGACTGAAATTTTATACAGGAACACCGCACCAATAATGATCCATGCAATCGGCCATAAACCGTAGAAGAAACCGTAGACCATCGAAGCCAATGCCATAAGCGCAGGCATGTCATAGGCAAATAAAGACACCAAAAGTGCCAGTACAACGGTGATCGTACCTGCCACACTGCCTTTTAAACGAAATACAGCAAGCGCCAAGAAAAAAAAGATAATCGGAATGAGCGCAATTAAACTTGATATCCATATATTCCCCATTGGGTCATATATTTGCTGCCATTGAAGCATTGTCATCTCCTTGAAATGCTTACTAAGATTTAATTATTGAGCAATATCAGCATGTGGTCTTTTCTCATTGGTATGACCAATATAAAAATCAAAGACATAAAAACTCATACTATTGCTGAAATACTCCGCAATTTTTAAATATTTCAACTCAATCATTCAAGCTTTTCTTGTTTTTGGTATGACCAATATTTAATATAAAAACATTATTTTCTAGTTTAAATTTTTAACAAACCTTTTTTAAATATCTGTTTTATATTTATTATTTATGAATAGATTTTATAAAATATACTTTAGTCTAATAACCAAGTTTTGTTTGACCTCAGTCTCATTTCAGCGAAAAGGATAAAAACCAAATCAACCCAATATTGGTATGACCATTTATTTAAATCAAATAGATTTCTTTATATTTGCATCCTATTTCTTTCAGAAAATGCATTTTCTGCCTGCAAAAACTAGATGAAGTATTCAACAATAGATTTCAACGATCATTTTTTTCTACCTCATCGCTTGTATCTCATGATTTTTTAGAAAAACCGTGCAGAAAAGTGCTACAATCGCGCACATATATGTATTCTTTCAGGCCACCCATTCTCGGTGCCTATATTTATATCGTTAGGATTAACAATGACTGATAATGCAACTATCTTGCAGAATGTCCCAGTTGGCAAAAAAGTTGGTATTGCCTTCTCTGGTGGTCTAGATACTTCAGCTGCGCTTTTGTGGATGAAACAAAAAGGTGCGGAACCTTATGCTTACACAGCAAACTTAGGTCAACCTGATGAAGACGACTACGATGCGATTCCAAAAAAAGCGGAAGCGTATGGCGCAGTTAAAGCTCGCTTAGTTGATTGTCGTTTACAACTTGCTTTAGAAGGTATTGCGGCTATTCAATGTGGCGCTTTCCACATTTCAACTGGTGGTATGCCTTATTTCAACACGACTCCTCTTGGTCGTGCAGTTACAGGTACAATGCTTGTAACCGCAATGAAAGAAGATGACGTAAACATCTGGGGTGACGGTTCGACTTATAAAGGTAACGACATTGAACGTTTCTACCGTTATGGTCTGTTGACTAACCCATCGCTAAAAATTTACAAACCTTGGTTAGACCAAACTTTCATTGACGAGCTAGGCGGCCGTGCAGAAATGTCACAGTTCCTCATCGACAATGGTTTTGACTACAAAATGTCAAAAGAGAAAGCGTACTCAACTGACTCAAACATGTTAGGTGCGACTCACGAAGCAAAAGATCTTGAATACCTAAATGCGGGTATCAAAATCGTAGACCCAATCATGGGCGTTGCGTTCTGGAAAGATGACGTCGAAGTGAAAGCTGAAGAAGTTTCTGTAACTTTCGAAGAAGGCTTCCCTGTTGCATTAAATGGCAAACGTATCGAAAACCCAGTTGAGTTCATTCTTGAAGCTAACCGTATCGGTGGTCGTCATGGTCTAGGTATGTCTGACCAAATCGAAAACCGTATCATTGAAGCAAAATCTCGTGGTATCTACGAAGCTCCGGGTATGGCACTTCTTCATATTGCTTATGAACGTTTAGTGACTGGTATTCATAACGAAGACACCATCGAACAATACCGTATTAACGGTCTGCGTTTAGGTCGTCTTCTTTACCAAGGTCGTTGGTTCGATTCTCAATCATTAATGCTTCGTGAAACTGCGCAGCGTTGGGTTGCTAAAGCAATCACAGGTACTGTGACTTTAGAACTTCGTCGTGGTAATGACTACACTATTCTAAACACTGAATCTCCTAACCTCACTTATGAAGCTGAGCGTTTAACTATGGAGAAAGGTGACTCTATGTTTAGTCCTGCTGACCGTATCGGTCAATTGACTATGCGTAACTTGGATATCACAGATACTCGCGCTAAATTAGGTATCTACACAAACTCTGGCTTACTTGCAGTAGGTACAGGTTCTGCAGTGCCTCAATTAAAAGACAAAAACAAATAAGATTTGTTGAGTCATAAAAAACCGCGCATTTTGCGCGGTTTTTTATTGCCGATTTCAGAGAAGTTCTCAATTTTATTAAACATTAAGCCACATGTGCTGAACGAATCGACTGATAGTAAATTTGATTCCGGCCTAATTGTTTCGCACGATACAACGCCTGATCGGCAATATTTAACAGTTCATCCTTCGTCATATTTTCAGCACGATATACCGTAATACCCAAACTAATAGTGACGTGATTTGAAACCTGTGATTTGGCATGTGGAATTTCTAAACGATCGATTGCTTTATAAATATTTGACGCTACCGCATAAGCACCATGCGCATCGGTTTCAGGCAATAAAACCACAAATTCTTCACCACCATATCGCGCTACAAAATCCATATGTCGAATGGCATTTTTAATGGTTTTGGCAATGGTTGAAATTACATCATCGCCTTTTTGATGACCGTAAAAATCGTTATAGTTTTTAAAATGATCAACATCGATAAATAGCACAGCAAGCGAGGTGTTATTACGTCGAGATTGCTCATAAAAGGTATCAAGCATTTCATCAAAAGTACGTCGGTTTGAAATCTTGGTTAATTCATCATGCTGACTTAAATGTAAAAGCTCTGTGGTATGAATACGATGGATTTTTTCACTAATATCCGCGCGCAGCATATTCAAAAATATCATCCGTTCACGCGCACAGAGCATCTTACTGATTGCAAAACCCAATACACAGCTTCCAATCAGTACACGCCCCAACACCATCACATCAAATTTCACTTCTAATGAAAAAAGCATCAACATGGTGACCACAGCAGCCAACAAGCCAGACATCAACATTTGGACCGGTTTCACCCCAGTCAAAATGTAGCTCAAGATGTAAATCATACAAAGGATCATCATGGCCTGATGTTTAAGTGCTTCGGTATACACGGTCATGGTGAGCCAAGACATTGAAATAACGGCCCAAAACACTACAAACATACTGGCATGTGAAAAATAAGGCTTCAGACGGTCATAACGGGCAAAGGCATATAAAGCCAAAAGACACAGCGCACCATTGAGCTGTCCAAGCAAACAACGAATAAAATCATGCACAAAATACTGTTGATCAATAATCCAGTAATCTCCGGGAATGATCAGCATGGTAAGCACAAAGTAGATCAACACTCCCATCCAGAAAAAATGACGTATGTTGGTTTGCGCACGATCGAGGTTTAAAGTCCAAAATTGTGTTTCCAGTTTTTTAGGAAACATTTCCCCTACACGACGAGTTTGCCGTGTAATCAGTTCCTCTATTTTTTCTTTATCGTATTGCAACTTTGCAAGGTTATACTTGTATTCCATTTCCAAGCATTTATCTAATTCTTTTAGTCATTTAAAAATACCACAGTTTTATTCTTTATTTATATCTGTTCAGTCATTTGTACATAAATCTCGTTACCATTTTCACATTATTTGCATTATCATTTGTTTTATTTCCAAGCTTGGAATCGCTGTGAATACGATTACTCTTCTTCAGCCAGATGATTGGCATGCACATTTACGTGACGGTCTAGCCCTAAAGCGTACAGTTCCTGATTTAGCACAACAATTCTCTCGCGCGATTTGTATGCCAAACACCGTACCACCGGTAAAAACCGTTGAAGAAGCAAATGCATACCGTGAACGTATCATGGCACATGTTCCTGAAGGCGTTCACTTTGACCCGCGTATGGTGCTCTATTTCACAGACAACACCCCTGCAAGTGAAGTTAAAAAAATTAAAGAGTCTGAGCATGTTAATGCCATTAAGCTCTATCCAGCGGGTGCAACCACGAACTCAGACAGTGGTGTCAGTGATATTAGTAAAGTCTATGGTGTGATTGAGCAACTCGAAGAACACCAAGTGCCGTTACTGTTACATGGTGAAGTGACGCATAACCATGTCGATATTTTTGACCGTGAAAAACGTTTCCTTGATGAAGTGCTTTCTCCACTGTTAAAACAGTTCCCTAAATTAAAATTGGTGCTAGAACACATCACTACTAGTGAAGCTGCGCATTTTGTATTAGAACAAGACCGTAATGTGGCTGCGACAATCACACCGCAACATTTATTGTTTAACCGTAATGACATGTTGGTGGGTGGCATTAAACCGCATTTCTATTGCCTACCGATATTAAAACGTCAAACCCATCAGCAAACTTTGCTCGAAGTTGCGACCAGTGCGAACCCTAAATTTTTCTTAGGTACAGACAGTGCGCCGCACTCAAAAAATGCTAAAGAAAATGCATGTGGCTGTGCAGGATGTTATAGTGCACCAACAGCAATTGAGCTATACGCTCAAGCATTTGATCAAGTCGGTAAAATCGACCGTTTAGAAGGTTTTGCAAGCCACTTTGGTGCAGACTTCTACGGACTCCCTCGAAATACCAATACCATTACTTTGGTAAAAGAAGATCAAGTGATCCCTGAAAGTTTAGACTACTTGGATGGCGAAAAAATTATTCCGTTGTATGCGGGTAAGACCATCCAATGGAGAAAAGTGTGACAGATGAAACTCGACCAGTCATTGGTCAACGTTTCCGTGGATTCCTACCTGTTGTTGTCGATGTCGAAACAGCAGGTTTTAATTCACAGACCGATGCCTTACTGGAAATTGCAGCTATTCCTATTGTGTATGATGCAGAAGGTAACTTTGTACCGGGTGAAGCCCACCATGCACATATCAATCCATTTGAAGGTGCCAACCTTGACCGTCGTTCACTGGATTTTATTGGTGTAGATCCATTCAATCCGATGCGTATGGCCATGGCTGAAGATGAGAAATCAGCATTAAAACGTATTTTTAAGTCAGTGAATGAAGTACGTCGTCAACAAAACTGCACACATGCGGTTTTAGTTGGTCATAATGCCCATTTTGATTTAGGTTTTGTACAGGCAGCTATTGCACGTACAGGGACAAAAAATCAAAATCCTTTCCATAGTTTTTCCGTATTCGATACAGTGACTTTGAGCGCTGTAATGTTTGGACAAACTGTGCTGGCAAAATCATGTATTCAAGCTGGTATTGAGTTTGATGGTAAAGAAGCACACTCTGCACTTTATGATACTCAGAAGACCGCTGAACTGTTCTGTTATATTTTGAACAAACTCGGCCCTCACCTACTTGACACTATGATGGCGGATCAATAAGATACCGCCATCTTCTAAACGTCCCTATCGTCTAGAGGCCTAGGACATCGCCCTTTCACGGCGGTAACCGGGGTTCGAATCCCCGTAGGGACGCCAATACTTCTTATCAAGCTTTTTCTTTTTTCTAATATTCATAACGAATGAATATTCTTAAATCATCACTATTTCTATCTTAATTCTCATTGACTGAATTTCTGTGTATTAAAAAAACATTTATTGCAAATAATTCTCATTTCTATTGATTATTCCTGTAAAGTTAATGATAATCGCTATCGTTTTTATCTGCATAATTGTTGACAGCCATGCGCTTTGCCTATTCTCCCCTCAATCTCGCAATTTTGACTGCTTTAGCATCTCAAGCTTATGCTAATGAAATTGATACAACTCAATTTATTCAAAGCAATAATCTCAAAATGTCGCCGATTGAAGTTGAAGTCAAAGCCAAGCAAGAAGTAGGTACAACCGTCTACACCAAAGAAGATTTAGAAAAAACGCCGAATAGCTCAAAAAATATCACAGACTTTTTAAAAGTTAATCCGAATGTACAGTTTTCAAATGATCAAATGGCTGCAGGTACGCAAGCGAATTTAAAACCCAATGAAATATCTATTCATGGCGCACAATCATTCCAAAATAAATTTATTGTGAATGGCGTAAGTAATACAAACATTCTTGATCCGCTTGGTTCAGGGTCAAATGCTGGTGAATACGGTATTACTGATGTGGGTTCCCAAGGTATTGCTATTAATACCGACCTACTTTGTAGCCTAGAAGTTTTAGACAGTAATGTTAGTGCAAAATATGGTAGTTTTGCAGGCGGTGTAATTAGTGCTGAAACATGCGCTCCTAATACCGAAATTGGTAAAATCCACGGTAGTATCAGTTATGATTATACTGAGAGTGATTGGAATCGTTATCACTTGAAAACTGATGCTGATAAAGGCTTATTCGATGGCGAGTCAACACAAGAAAACCAAAAAGAATATGTCCGTCAAGGTATTAGTGCCAATGTCTATAGCAAACTTTCCGAAGTCTATGGTATTGATTTTTATGCCTCTCAACGAGGCTCTAAAATTCCTGTAGAAAGTGGTTTACCTTCACCAAAACAGATCGACCAAAAGAAATTAAATACCAATATTGGTGCAACCTTATTCGCAAATCCGAATGAAGAAACTAAGATGAAATTTGGTTTCTCTTTAGGTGACTTAGAAGATAATACCTATCTGAATAAGCGTCGAAATTCACACGCTACTAGCAATAATAAGTCTGCTTTAATTTTTGCAGAAATAGAGCATAAAAATGCTTGGGGCAAGCTCAAACAAAAATTAAATTATCAAAGTATCGACAACCAACGTGAAACGGATTCTGATACAGGAATTAACTGGCTATATGCTGAAGGAAGTAAAGACTGGAACAACACCGAAAAAGTATGGGAAGGCTCATCCGCTGCAAATATTGATTTAAAACAATCAACAATCAACTACGAACTTGATGGTATTTTTAATCAATTTAAACTTGCAGACACGCAACATCAGATCAGTGCAGGATTTGCCTATCATTATGACGATGTTCAATGGGAACGAACGAAAGATTTCTTAACTTTCTATGGTGTTACCTCAGGCAACTCTCAAAACTTATATGACCTAGAAGGTGGTAAGTGTCAAATCAATGATCCGCTTTGTGATGAAAATACAACCACCGAATTCATCAACAATAAAGTCAATACTGTATATAACGGTCAGTATTTTAAGCAAGGTAACTTATTTAAAGCAGGTACATTTGATGGGCAGTACCAACAAGCCTCGCTTTATATACAAGATGATATTCACTGGAAAAACTTTAATGCTCGCTTAGGTCTCCGTGCTGATTACGACGAAGCAAATAATAATTTCAACTTTGCCCCACGCAGCAGTATCAACTATCAACCTTTTAGCAACAATTTATTAACACTAACATCGGGCTGGAACAGTTACTACAGTGCTCCAACTTATATGACTGATTTACGTCAGCATTTAACTTCTTTAGATGCCTATCTAATGCGTAATGATCAAAATTCAGCATGGGAGGAAGAAGAAAAAACTTCATATGTAGATACAAAGCGAAAAGATTTAAAAACACCTTATGCGGATGAAATAGTCGTTGGACTCAATAGTCAATTTAAAAATACAAATCTAAGTCTAAAATGGGTAAATCGCCAATATAAAGACGAAATTTCACGTGATCAAATTGGTACTGGTGTTAATCGTTACTTTCAATATGGCAACAATGGTTATGGTGAAAATGACACGATAACTTTTGAAATAAATACCCTAAACCCATTAAAACTTTACAACACAGAGCATCAGTTGGCTTTAGCAGTTAACTACACTGACTCTTATCGTAGTACTCCAGACTATACCAGTAATTATAAAGAGGAAGAAATTCGTAAACTAATTTCGTATGATGGAAAAATCATGGAATTTGGCGACCGACCAGCTTCAAATTATAATCAACCACTTACGGTACGTGTCTCTTGGGATATTGGCTTTGATCGTGTTCCTGTAAAAATTTCTAATTTCTTTAGCTATAAAGGAACATATGAACAAATGCTCACTGCAAGTTCTGCGGATAAAGTTGTTCATAATGGTGTAAAACTTGATACGTACACACTAGAAGATGTAAAACCTCGTTTTACATGGGATATGCGTACAACATATGACTGGAATATTTCAAAAGATTATTCAACTATATTAGGACTAACAATAAATAATATTACTAACCGTAATAATCTTTATGTAAGTGGTAGCAAACTATATTCCGAAATAGGACGACAGTTCATTGCTGATGTCACATTTAAATTTTAAACTTCCCCTATCAAGAGCGCTATAAGCGCTCTTTTTTATAGAATCGTATAATGAAAAAAATAATCTTACTCTTTGGCCTGTGCATAGTATGTCTCGGTATCTTCATCTACATTTTTAGACCCGAAGCCAGCCTACCGACAAATCCTTCAAATACTGTTGAGCATGATGCCAATCAGACAAATCAAACAGCATTGAATGATGACCAAGAATCTTCTATTCCCAAAACAAACGATCGTGACACTCAAATACAAGCGAAAAAACCCAAAAAATTGAGCGAAGATGCAATACAGTATTACCGAACAGCAACCAAATACGGCTGGGAATCAATCGTTCTTGATTTCGAAAATGGAACCATTCTAAAAAGTAAAATGCCTAAAGGGGAAAAAGAAAAACTTTGTGAAATTGCATTGAGTCAAAGCACTGCCGATCAAACCAAACGCTTATTTAAAGCAAATTGCAAACCACTCAATGGCCGTTCATCCTCTATGATTATTAATGGCGCATTAACCAATGCAGAAGGCAAAATAGATCAAAACGAAATCATTGAAAAATTAAAATTCTACAAATCGGAAAATGTTTTACAAACACACGTTACATATAAATTTGGCCCGTATGAAGAAAAAAGCTCTTTGCAATCCAAAGCAATTGGCTGGGGGCTTGAAGAGGTTTCTGATTATTTGCTGAGTATTGGTGTCGATTACACGGGCGTGGATGGTAATTTAATTTTAGACAATATCAAAGGCCGTAACCCTTCTGTGAGTTTGGTTCAAAAACTACTGAATGCAGGAATCGAGCCCAATAGTAACGTTTATAAACAAATGGAACAGAATGACTTTTCAACCAAATATCCTGACGTTTACAGTTTATTAAAAGCACACAAACCATGAAAAACATCGTTATTACCAGCTGCCTGCTAATGAGTATGCATTGCTTTGCAAATGCTCCATTACCACAAAATCACGCTACCAATGCACCATCAGTGAAAAACATTCACGACTTTAAAAAGATCAAAGGGATGACAAATGATGCATCTCGTTATTATAAATTTATAAACATATATGGTTGGTCAGCCATAGTGCAGGAATTTGAAAATAAAAATATTCAAAGCAGTAAAATGAAAAATAAAGAAGTTAAAAAAATGTGTGACACAGCGCATCTTGTACTTCCACTTCAAGATATCAAGCGACTGATTGCTGCTAATTGCAAACCCAGCTCAAACGATGTCACTTTTAATACCATCAATAGGACTTTAAAAAATGGCGATGGTTCTATTAATGAACAAGAAATTATTGCCAAGTTAGAATTTTATAATGCATTAGGATTATTAAAAACACATCAAACATACGGCCGTGGCTATCGTGCAGAAACATATAATTTACTCTACAAAGCTGCCCGTTTTGGTTTGCCTGATGTTTTTGATTATCTCCTGAATATCGGACTCACAGTAAAATATACCGATGGTAACTTACTGAATACACATTTTGATGGTCGCTCTCCACAGCTCGCTTTAACCCACAAAATTTTAAAACTGGGTGTCGAGCCAAATGCTTCAACCATCACGATCATGCAACAACGGAACTTTAAACAACACTACCCTGACACCTACCAAGTCATCCTGTCCAATCTAAAACAGAAAAACCGTAAACTTTAATTAATTACAGCCTGACTGGTTTTGTTTATACTTCAGCTTGATCTATTTTGATGTAAGAATACCCTATGTTTAAAAAGTTGCTCTTGGTTTTAGCCATCTTATTTCCATCTGCACTCTATCTGTATATTGTGAGCCGCGATGACAACAAAGCCCCTGTAGCTGAACAAACTCAAGTACCCGCAACTTCTGAAGCTGAGTATCAAACTCCTGACCATTAATCTAATGGTCAGTGTTAAAGATTTAAATTTTAGATCAGTATTATCATATTATAAGAAAAATTCGATTTATCAATCATTTCACTGCATTCAATCATAAAATATACCTTTCGTTCAATTTTCTTTTCACTATGCAATCTCCCTCTGAACCTTCGCAACACTCGTCTGCTGAAGGTAAAAGTCCATCGCTTAAACGTGCGATGACGACTCGACACCTTGTGATGCTCTCACTTGGTGGTGCAATTGGTACTGGTTTGTTTATGGGTTCAGGTGAAGTTATTTCACAAGCTGGGCCTTTAGGCGCTGTTCTTGCCTATATTATTGGCGGTTTAATTGCCTACATGGTCATGCTCTGTTTGGGTGAACTTGCCGTACATTTACCTGTTTCTGGCTCTTTTGGTGCTTTTGCGACAAATTATATTGGCCCGGGTACCGGTTATATGGTGTCTTGGATGTACTGGTTGGGCTGGTCTGCCACCTTAGGTACAGAATTTACTGCTGCTGCTATATTGATGCAGGAATGGTTTCCACAAACCTCTATTTGGTTATGGACACTGATCTTTGCAGCTGGTGTACTGATTTCTAATTTAAGCTCTACACGCGCATTCGCAGAGTCAGAATTTTGGTTATCAATGGTGAAAGTTGCAACAGTGTTGATTTTCATCATCCTTGGTTTTGCCTGCATCTTTGGTTTCGTGCCTTTCCAAGGCTATGAATCAGCTCCAATGTTCCACAATTTGACAGAACATGGTTGGCTGCCAAATGGTTTGTTCCCTCTGTTTGCCACGCTATTGATCGTGAACTTTGCCTTTAATGGTACGGAGATGATTGGTATCGCTGCAGGTGAAACTGAAAACCCTGAAAAGAATGTGCCTAAAGCCATTCATGCTGCGGTATGGCGCTTAATCATTTTCTTTGTCGGCACTATTATCGTCATCAGTTCCCTGTTGACCTATACCGATGCAGGTTTAAATGTTGGTGGACATGGCGGCTTAAGTAGTAGCCCATTCGTTTCCGTATTTAACCTGATGGGCATTCCCTATGCAGAAGACTTAATTCGTTTCGTCATTATTACGGCTTTACTGTCTACAGCTAACTCTGGTTTATATGCTGCATCACGTATGATGTGGGCGCTGTCCGCACAAAAACAATTACCACGTGCTTTCGGCAAATTAAGCAAAACTGGTGTGCCTTATATTGCTGTATTGGTCACTATGATCGGTGGTTTACCGGGTCTATTGTCAGAACAATTTGGGGCAGATGTCATCTTCAAGAACTTGATGGGGGTTGCTGCCTTCACCATGGTGATCGTCTGGATGAGTATTTGCTGGAGTCAATTTAACTTCCGTCGCCAATGGCTGAAACAAGGTCATAGCGTTTCAGAGCTTAAATTCCGTACACCATGGTTCCCGCTGGTTCCAATTCTTGGCTTTGTCTGCTGTACCGCAACAGGTTTAAGTATGGCTGCAGATCCTGAAATGCTTTCTGGCTTTATTGGCTGTCTGATCTTTATGGCAGCGTGTTATGCAGGTTATTATTGGTTATATCACGATAAATAAAATAGTTAAGGTGGCTCATTAGCCACCTTTTTTTATGAAACTATTTCTCTTCTCTATGAGAGAAAAATTAGGGTTTCCATATAAATTCAAAAATGATTTGTGGGAGCAGTTTAATCCACAAAAACCACTGTACAAATTATAATTTAAGGAAATCGTTCAACTGCTTTTCGTCAATGAGTTTTTATCCTCGCTCAACACCAAGATATAATCCCATACTTTCAACTCCAATGCGTCCTTTTCGGATTTTGCCCCCTTAGAAACATTAGCTAAAAGACACGCAGCTACTATTGCTAGAAATATTTGGATAGATACTCTCAAACTTGTATTGGATATTAATTCAACAAAAGTAAAGTTAAAAACTATTAATGAAAGTGGCAAAAGCACCCGACTTGAATTCATCTGTTTTTTAAATTCAGGAAAATCACGATTAATAACCAATAAATCTTGTTTGTCTTTACTCCACAACATTGGCTCAAAACATACATCCAATTTTTTTTCTAATCTTTCAAGTTCTACATCATCACTAGACAACTGATATCTTCGAACCTTTAAGATTAAATATAATTTAAAAAAGCTCTGGATATCTAAAAAATAATGAGAATCATCTAAAGATTTGAGGTGATTATACGTAATTCTACTTTCCCCATCTAAATCCCTAAATAAAAGTTCATCAATAATTCTTTCAAACTCTGATTTACTGATATACGAAGAAAAATTATTTGGATAAACGTCAAACCAATGCAAATAATTCAATAAAACTATATAGAATCTTTGATGGACTTTGCCCACATTAAATTGATTGATTTCAAATAAAATTCCAGAAATAAACTCATTAAAATTATTTTTCATTAAAAAAATTCTGTTTTTGTTTCATTTATATACATTTAGAATATAACAATGAAACTCTATTTTGACAAATATAGATGGGCTATGTACTATACACCCACCTCAAAACGTCCCTATCGTCTAGAGGCCTAGGACATCGCCCTTTCACGGCGGTAACCGGGGTTCGAATCCCCGTAGGGACGCCAATTTTTCTGTCAGCTCTGACAAACTTAAAGTTTATTTATCTATAATTTATATTAATTGATTGCATCATCATTGCATTCTTCTCTACAATTACTCGCTTCATTATTTGATTCTCCTTTTTCTCTATGCAGTCATCACATTCTCCGAATGATGCTTCGCATCAGGGCAATTCTGCGCCGTTAAAACGCGCTATGAGTACTCGACATCTGGTGATGATTTCGCTTGGCGGCGCAATCGGTACTGGTTTATTTCTTGGTTCGGGTGAAGTCATTGCACAAACGGGGCCTGTAGGTGCCATTATTTCGTATTTTTTAGGCGGTATTATCGCCTATATGGTGATGCTTTGCTTAGGCGAGCTCGCTGTACATATGCCTGAATCTGGTTCATTTGGCGCTTATGCTAAACGCTATATCGGACCGGGTACGGGTTATACCATCACTTGGCTGTATTGGCTGACTTGGTCCGTAACGCTAGGAACTGAATTTACCGCTGCTGCACTTTTAATGCAGGAATGGTTCCCAGACAGCTCTATGTGGATGTGGACCTTAATCTTTGGTGCTTTTGTATTCTGCCTGAATATGATTTCAACCAAATGGTTTGCTGAATCTGAATTTTGGCTAGCCTTAGTCAAAGTGATTACCGTTGTAGCCTTTATTATTTTAGGTCTATTGGCCATTTTTGGTATTTTAGGCTATCGAGGCTATGAAGCTGCACCGCTGTTTAGCAACCTCACTGCACAAGGTTGGTTCCCTGAAGGCTTGTTCCCAATCTTCGCTACTATGTTGATTGTTAACTTTGCATTCTCAGGTACTGAACTGATTGGTGTTGCTGCGGGTGAAACCAAAGATCCAGCGAAAAATGTACCTAAAGCAATTAACACGGCGATCTTCCGCTTATTGATTTTCTTTGTGGGTACCATTGTTGTTATTACTGCATTATTGCCACACCAAGAAGCTGGCTTATCTGCCGAAGGTGTAAGTAGTTCACCTTTCGTAACGGTATTCCAGCACATTGGTATTCCTTATGCAGAAGACATCATCCGCTTTGTGATTATCACAGCCCTACTTTCTGCTGCAAACTCAGGTTTATTTGCTGCATCTCGAATGATGTGGTCATTATCCTATAGTAAGCAATTACCTGCGGTGTTCTCTAAAGTGAACTCGCGCGGTATTCCTTATGTTGCAGTAATTGTGACCATGATCGGTGGTATGCCAGGCTTACTTTCTGAGCAATTTGCACCAGAAACCATCTTCAAAAACTTGTTAGGTGTTGCTGCATTTACCATGGTGGTGGTGTGGATGAGTATTTGTTTAAGCCAATTCAACTTCCGCCGTCAGTGGTATAAAGAAGGCAAAACTGCCAAAGATTTAGCTTTTGCTGCACCACTCTTCCCAATCGTGCCAATACTCGGTTTTGTATTCTGTCTTATTACCTGTATTAGTATGGTATTTGACCCAGAAATGTTGACTGGCTTTATCTGCTGTATGATCTTCATTGTGGCGTGTTATTTCAGCTACTACACCTTGTATCACAACAAAGATTGATCTGCGTTGTCATACCACCAAACACGATAAAAGAGTAACTTCGGTTGCTCTTTTTTTATGGCTATATTTTAATAAAAGTAGAATAAAAACTGGTCCGTCGATGAGGTGCAATATGCAGATCATCTTTATCCATGGCATGAATCAACAGCAACAAACTGCACGTTCGCTCGAACAGCATTGGCTTGCACTGTTGTCTCAAGGCTTAAAGCAAAGCCATCAAGAGACTTTTTTATCGTATATACAGCACCATATGCGCATGCCTTTTTATGGAGACTTACTCACGCGTTATCATTTGCAGAATATGCTTCAAGCCAGCACCTTGACACCTCAAACGTGGCCACATTTTCCGTTTATCCATCGCACTGAACTCCCAGAAAAATCACCAAAAGTACTTGAGCATCACGCTGTACAAAATAATCTACCTGACATCACCCTCAATGATGCTATTGGATTAAGCCAATCATTCAAATCGATCACTGCACTTGGCAAAGATCTTGCCCTACGCGATTTTGCAGTTTTAATGAATTATTTCCCAAAATTACATGCCACACTTTTGCATAAATTTTTGGTCGAAACTTATCTCTATTTATCCAATCCACACTTTATTCAGGCAGTTCATACTCGTCTGCATGAGCAATTACATCAAACGAAACCCACCCTGTTGATTGCACATTCATTAGGTAGCGTGATTGCGTATCATTTTTTACTGTTACATCCTGAACTCAATATACAGCGCTTTATCACCTTGGGCTCACCTTTGGCTTTTCGTGTCATCCAAGCCCACTTACCTCAGCCTTTACAGCGGCCTGATGCAATTTCAGGCGATTGGTTAAACTTTTATTCACATGATGATTTTCTCAGCGCTTTTCCACTGAGTCAGGCACCATTTGATTTTCAACCCGCCATTATCAACCAGCAAATTCAGACATCGATTGAACACCCACACGATATTGCTGGATATTTAACGCATCCAGAAGTTATTGCTACAATCTTACAAGTGTTGAAAAAACCGACATAAATAATGTATTTTTCAAACATTTTTAGCAAATTGTTTTAATTTTATGCACTCAACAACAAAAACTGAATTTATTTATAGAAAAGCGTTTGACACCCCCCGATTTTCACCCTAATATACGCCCACCTCTGAAACG